>QIGM01000163.1 GCA_003230795.1 bacterium | reverse complement strand
TTTTAAAGCGAAATTAGTGATTTTTGACCTCGACGGGACACTTGTTGAGTTTCCGCACGACTTTCTGTTCGCTGAGGCGAAGCGTATTATCGCTGAGCTTTCTCACCCTGAAGTCTCACTTGAGGAGCTTTCGAGCTGTTTTTCTGATTTTGATTTCTTCCGTTTTGTGCAAACTGAAGAGAAGGAAAAGTTCATACAAAATTTTTGGGAACGCTTTAATTGGATAGAATTTCCTAAAGCAACGCCGTTTGAAGCAGCAGAACCTCTCTGTGAGCGCCTAGTTGCAGACGGTGCGAAGCTTGCGATTGCGACGGCGAGAGTTGGTTGCAAGGACAAGCTCTACGAAGAGCTAAGTGAGCATCCTTTCGCTGGGCATCTTTCTTTGGTTGAGACTCGAGAGCACGAAGATCTTGAATGGACCGATAAGCTTCCACAAATTGGTAGAATCTGCTCAACGCTTGGGATAGCTCCTGAGGATGCCATGATAATCGGGGACATTCCCCCTGATATTGAAAGCGGAAAGAAGGCTGGTCTTGGTTATACCGTTGGAGTGCTTACGGGTGGCATTCAGCGTACGGTGCTCGAGGCTGCTGAGCCGGATGAGTTGCTCGAAAGCATCGCTGCTCTAGTGCGATTGTAAAGCGATCAACTTCAGACTAGAGTCCCAGCCTACTGAACTTCGGAGGATTGCCGTGAGCACTATTAAAGATTTAGCGCAGGAACTATTGGGCCAGGAAGTTACCGTTCTGACTCGAACCACGGAACATGCCTTTGGCGGCCTGTTTGCTTCAATTGATTTGGGTACTTCCGATAGCCGATTAGGGCCGACAGTCGTCCTTAAGGATGAAGAAGGTCAGATTCAACTCCTCTTTGACGTGTCCTCTGTTACTCCTGGAATCGCTTACGAAGAAGACGAAGAGGACGGGGAAGAAGAGGAGGAAGAAGACGAAGACGAGGAAGAAGAATTTTATACTGAGTAGTTTACTGAGTTTTTAATCTTAAGCTCGCCTGGGTAGCTAGTATAAGCAGCATGCCTAGCTGTTCGATAATCCTAGTAAATTCCATTAAATCATAGTTATTACAGGCATCTAGGCCTGCGCACGGCCAGTCGGGCACTGCCGCTGAGCGGTGCATTGATAATACCTTATTTCTATGCTGGTATTCCTGGCTCCAATTGAGGGGATATAAGGTATACTACCAAAGCCCCGTGGCGCCGATTTCGCCGCAATCAAATTACCTACAGCAGAGAGGAAGCATTGAAGACCGAAGATATCCGTGAGGCATTTCTCAGTTTTTTTGAGTCGAAGCAGCATACTAGGGTAGAGAGCGCGTCTCTCGTGCCGTTGGGCGATCCTACCTTGCTCTTCACCAATGCCGGCATGGTTCCATTCAAGGACACCTTCCTTGGTACTGAAAAGCGATCCTACTCTAGAGCCACTACATGTCAGAAATCTCTACGAATCTCCGGTAAGCATAACGACTTAGAGAATGTCGGTCGTACAGCTCGGCACCACACCTTCTTCGAGATGCTCGGAAACTTCTCTTTTGGTGATTACTTCAAAGAAGACGCCATCAAGTATGCTTGGGAGTTTGTGACAGAGAATCTTGAACTTTCCAAGGATCGCCTTTGGGTCACGGTTTACGAAGATGACGACGAAGCTGCAAAGCTCTGGGCGAAGAACACCGATGTGGCAAAAGACCGGATTCTTCGTTGCGGAGAAAAAGATAATTTCTGGGCTATGGGTGATACCGGTCCTTGCGGACCGTGTTCCGAGATTTTCTATTATCTGGGCGATAACGTTGATGGCCAAAACGAAACCGAGTTCCGTCTCGATGATGGAACGTATATGGAGATCTGGAATCTCGTATTCATGCAATTCAACCGCAGCCCTGCGGGTGAGCTTGATCCCTTACCTAAACCTTCGGTTGATACCGGCATGGGATTGGAGCGGGTAGCAGCGATTAAACAAAAGGGTCGTGCGAATTATGATACCGATCTACTTCGCGGACTTATTGCAGTTGCAGAAAAGCTTTCTGGGAAAACCTACGTAGGTGACGAGTACACTCCGGAAGATTCGACTCTTCCGCAGCATGTTCACGATGTGGCTATGAGAGTCATAGCGGATCACGCGCGAGCCTGCACCTTCCTCATTGCCGATGGAGTCAGTCCTTCCAGCGATGGACGTGGCTATGTGCTTCGCCGGCTTGTGCGGCGAGCGTGTCGACATGCGCGAGCGCTTGGACTTAAAGAAGCGTTTCTCTACAAGGTCGCTTCAGAAGTAGTTAGTCTTATGGGCGGAGCGTATCCTGAGATTGTTAGCCATCAGGCGAAGATTGAAAAAACAATTCGCTTGGAAGAAGAGAAGTTTTTGACAACGCTTGATGCCGGTATGGGCATGCTCGATAAGGAAGTAGCGACCTTACGCGAACAAGCGCTCAAGGTGTTCCCTGGCACCACCGCATTTCAGCTCCATGATACCTACGGCTTTCCTCTCGATCTCACCGAGGACATTGTATCCGCAGCCGGCCTCAGCGTAGATAAAGAAGGATTCTCCGCTGAGATGGAGCGTCAACGTGAACGCTCACGCTCTGCTCGGGCAACCGAGACTGCTCAAATTCTCCAACGTTCGGTCAAGCCCGTACCCTCTAAATTTGTTGGCTACGAATTCGAAGAATACGAGAGCACTGTGCTCGGAATGTTTAGCGAAGATGGTGAGAAAAAAACGGGAACCGCTGGAATGCAGCTTGCGATTATCACTGAGCATACTCCTTTCTATGCGGAGTCCGGTGGTCAAATTGGTGATACGGGAAGCATCAGCTCCAATGATGCGACGCTTGATGTCATCGACACGCAAAAAATAGGCGGTGATAGCATCGTTCATATTTGCAGCGTTGACGAAGGTAGCATCAAGAAGGGCGATAAGGTCCGTTTGTCTGTTGATACATCTCGTCGAGAACGACTTCGCGTTAACCATAGTGCAACACACTTACTTCACCTCGCCTTGCAAGAAGTGCTCGGCGATCATGTAAAGCAGGCCGGTTCCCGCGTTTCGGATTCCTCGCTTCGTTTTGACTTTGATCACTTCGAAGCAATCACTCGTCCACAGCTTGAAGAAATAGAAGACATCGTTAACCAACAAATTTTGGAGAATCATCCGATTGATACCTCGGTGATGTCGATTGATGATGCCAAGCAAGGAGGAGCAAAGGCTCTTTTTGGTGAGAAGTATGGTGAAGAAGTCAGAGTTGTTTCCATAGGGCCACGTTCTAAAGAACTATGCGGTGGAACTCACGCGAAGAGATCTGGAGATATTGGTGTTGTGCGCATAGTCTCGGAAGGGGCGATATCTTCTGGAGTTCGCCGAGTTGAAGCGGTCGCTGGTAGAGGAGCGCTTGAGCGACTCAAGGAGCAGCGCAGAGTCGTTGACGCTCTTGCTTCAGCGCTCGGTGCGAACGAATCAAGTCTTCTTGAGCGAACCACGAAGCTGCTCGAACAGAACCGAGAGCTAGAAAAACAACTACAACGTGCCTCGCAGCAAGCGAATCAGGCGCGGGGCGGTGACTTGGCTGAGCAGGCGAAGACTCTCGATGATGGAACAAAAGTTGTTATCGGGAAAATCGACGAAGCGAGCCCGAAGCAGCTTCGTGAGATGGCAGACGATCTACGAGAGCGACTAGGCTCTGGCTGCATTGCTCTCGGTAGTGTCGCGAATGGAAAGGTTGCTCTCTTGACGGCGGTCACTGAAGATCTCACGGAACGTTTTCATGCAGGAAACTTGCTTCGCGAAATGGCCGCTGAGATCGGAGGCAAGGGAGGCGGGCGAGCAGACCTTGCGCAAGCTGGTGGAGGCGATCCAGAGAAAATAGATCTGGCGCTTCAGCGTTTTGAGGAACTTCTACAATGAGTTTTCTAAAAAAGCTGTTCCCTACGATTTCTGAGGGATCATCACTTGGCTGGGCTGCGATTTTCGTGATGCTCGGAACTGTAGCGATTCTTTCTGTGACGCTTCCGTCTGTTGTGAGCGACTTAGTTAACCCTGTGCTTTACAAACAAGGTGAGGTCGCAACGCATACCGTTCGAGCACCTCGAGATGTGCTTGTTGAGGATACTCTCGGCACTGAGAGACGTCGCGCTGAGGCTGTCGCGGAAGCAGGGCGAGTATTTACGATTAGTGACAGTAACGATGACGCGATAGCCGCCGAGCTCGCAGCTTTCTTTTCTGTGCTTAGTGATCTCTCGGTAGATGGCGAGATCAGTAAGATTCGCTCTGAGCGCAGTAACTTTGAGCGTCGCTTTGGTATAGATTTAGTTGGCGAAGAGTGGGATCGAGTCCTCGACCGCAGTGTCTGGGTATCCCTTGAGCAGTCCGTTCTCTCGATTGCAGCGCCGATTCTTCGAACAGGGATTATAGCAAACAAGCGGCCGCTCAAAAATGTGCTCGAAGAGAGACAGAGAGCAGTATTGTTTAATTTACAATCCGGTATGGAATCTCCTATTCGCTCATTTTCAGCAGTCTACGATCTGAGTGAGGCAGCAGAAGTTGCAGAAGCATCTTTTCCCAATCGCGGTTTTGCTCAAGGCCCCGTGTTTGATTCTCTTGCCGATAAATTTATCCAGGCTTTACTAAAACCGAACGTAATATTTGACACCAAGCGAACCGATGCTCGAGCAGCAGCTGCTGCAGGGAATGTCGAGCAAGTATACTACCGAGTGAAGCAAGGTGAAGTAATCGTACGTGCCGGAGATAAGATCACCGCAAGCCAGGAGAGGCGCCTCGAGTTTTTACATGAAGATTTCGATGCGGCAGATGCCTGGAGAGCGTGGGCAGGTTATTTTATTCTGTCCGCGCTGATCTTAATGACATTGTATTCTTTTACGGTTGAGTTTTGGCATGAGCGTGTGGTGCCAACGAGAGATTTGGTGCTGATCGCTTTTTCGCTTATCGGAAGCTTCCTTATGATGAAGCTCTTCTGGGTGCTTTCTAACTCCCTGAGTTATAGCTTTTATCTCTTCGATCCAAGCACTTACATCTTGGCAACACCGGTAGCTGCAGCAGGAATCTTGCTGCAAGTTACTCTGGGTGCGCCAGGAGTGCTCTTGTTCGTGATGAGTTTTTCGCTTCTTACCGGATTTTTCCTTGAGAATTCTTGGATTGTCCTGGTGATGATTGTTCTGGGGAACACGATTGGAGCGATTGCAGTGCGGCAATGCTCGCGACGTTCTGCTTTTATTTGGGCGGGATTTCGAGTAGCGGCGGTGAACGTTGTCACTGTGTTTTGTTTTCTCTTGCTGTTTTCGGAATACTCTACAGCTGAAATGGCAAACAGGGTGCTCTGGGCGATTGTGGGTGGTGCGCTCTCGGGAATACTTGCCGCTGGGCTTACGCCAATTGCCGAACACTTTGGCGGATACATTACCGATATTAAGCTACTAGAGCTCGCGAGTCTTGATCATCCACTTCTTCGTGAGTTGTCAGTACAGGCCCCTGGTACTTGGAATCACTCGATGGTGATAGGCCAAATGGGAGAAGCCGCGGCTGAAGCGATTGGCGCAAGTTCGCTTTTGACCCGAGTTGGCGCTTACTACCACGACGTTGGGAAGATGAAAAAGCCGGCCTACTTCGTTGAGAATCAAACGAAGGAGAATAGGCACGACAAACTGACTCCTTCTATGTCCGCACTGATTATTAAGACTCATGTGAAAGACGGGGTAGAGCTTGCTGAGAAAGCCGGCTTACCAAGAGCGATTATCGATTTCATCCCGCAGCATCACGGAACCGCTTTGATCGAGTACTTCTACGATAAAGCCCTAAAAGATGCAGAGACCGAAGACGATGTGAAGGAAAGCAACTATCGTTACGGAGGACCAAAACCTCAATCAAAAGAAGCCGGAATACTGATGATGGCTGATTCAGTAGAGGCTTCGTCACGAACACTGTCTGACCCCACGCCTGCTAAAATCCAAGGATTAGTGCAGAAGATGATCAATAAGGTCTTCGCCAGTGGCGAACTCGATGAAAGTACCCTTACGCTGAAAGACCTTCACTTAGTAGCTAAGTCGTTTACGCGTGTGCTCACGGGAATCTACCATCGACGCATCGAATACTCAGAGCCAGCGGAAAAAGGAAAAGAGGGCAAGGCCATTGGAAAGTCCTCAAAGAAGGCAAGCCCTGAAGAAGAAACAAAAAAATCTACTACGAGCGAGCCGTCAGGAACTAAAGCAAATGGAAATAGAGCTACTGCTGAGGAAGGAAGCGGAGGAGCAACTGAAGAGTCGGCTTCCAAAAAATCAGATTCAAAAGGTAGCAAAGAAACTCTTAAGCGCCTTGGGATCTGAGGATTCAGAGCTTAGCATCCTTCTTACTAGCGATTCAGAAATGCAGGAGCTCAATCGGACTTATAGAGGTATCGATAAGTCCACTGATGTCTTATCGTTTTGCCTGAATGAGGGGGAAGGCGCAGAGTTTGCGGCTTCGCAGTTAGGTGATGTTGTTATTTCAATTCCTACTGCTGAGCGACAAGCTGAGAGT
>QIGM01000512.1 GCA_003230795.1 bacterium | reverse complement strand
CATGATTGGCACACCAGTGTTGTTTGCAGACTGCCCACGAACAAGGCCGTCGGTGGTGTCCATCGCAACACAGCGCACTGTGTTGTCACCGATGTGAAGGCTGACTTCAACAGTGAGGTTGTCATCGCTGTCGTCAATCGCGGGATTGGTCAACGTCAAGGCGGTTAGAATATCTGGAAGCTTTTGACCTTCATCAAAAGCCACGTCAATAACCGGACCCATGACTTGAACAACTCGTCCTTGGCTAGTAATCGCGTGCTCTGCAGTAGACATAAAATGGTACTCTCTCTTCGTTTTCTCGTAAATCAGTTCGTTATTTCTGTGCTTCCGCACCACCAACAATATCGATTAACTCAGTGGTAATCGCACTTTGACGCGCTCGGTTGTAATACAAGCGAAGCTTGTCAGTTAATTCTTCAGCATTACGCGTAGCAGAATCCATCGCTGACATTCGCGCCGCATGCTCGCTTGCTTTTGATTCAAGTCCTGCTTGGGTAACCTTGTTTTTAATTACCAAGGGCACGAGTCGTTCGAATACTTCTTCTGGGCGCGGGTCAAACTTCGCCGCACCTGCTTCATTCGTTTCTAACTCAGCTTTTTCAGCAGATACTTCCCCAGTGGCAGCCCCAGTCGCAGCCCCGGCAAAAGGCAGCAAGACTTCTCGTTCCACTACCTGCGTCATCGCAGAAACGAACTTGGTGTAATAAATTACAACTTCGTCGCTTCGGCCTTCGATGAAATCCTCAACGAGCGCTTCAACCATTTCAGAAATGGGCCACGCGCCGGCATCTTCAGACATTCCTTCAAAACTAGCTTTCAGCTCCCAGCCCTGGCTCTTTACAGAAGAAACCGCGCGTCTACCAATGGCAACAAACTCGAGCTCTTGCTCTGAGGGAAGCTCCGCAGCAATAACTGCTTTAGTAACGTTTGTGTTGTAAGCACCGCAGAGTCCACGCTCACCGGCAATTACCACAATCGTTCTACGAGAGATTTCAGTTCTCGCCTCAAGAAGCGGATGAGAGAATGTCTCAGGCAAGTTGGCAGAGACTCGCGTGAGCACCTTTCCGAGGCGCTCACTGAAAGCTCTTCCACCCATCGCTGCTTCCTGGGCTCGCCGAAGCTTTGCCGCAGAAACAAGTTTCATCGCGCGCGTAATTTGCTTGGTGTTTGAAACCGAGCTAATTCTGCGACGAATTTCTTTGAGATTACCCACCTACTCTCCTCTAGCGTGCTGCAGCTTGGGGCGTACCATCGGCAGCTGCCTCAGCACTCCCGCTTGCAGGGGCACTGGCTGAACTTCCAGCCTTCTCTGCAATAAAGTCTTCTGTGAACTGCGCAATCGCTTTCACAAGTTCGCCTTGCTGCTCATCACTCCAGCTACCTTTCTTACGGACACTGTCTAGAATGTCGTCGTGGCTTGCCTTAATGTGCTGATGCAGCTCTGCTTCGTAGGCAGCAATTTGAGACACCTCAAGCTTGTCTAGAAAGCCTTGGTTTGCGGAAAATATCGAAAGCACCTGAAGCTCAACCGGCATTGGCTGAAACTGACCCTGCTTAAGCAGCTCAACAAGTCGCTCACCTCGCGCTAACTGATTTCGAGTAATCGCATCAAGGTCTGAACCAAACTGCGCAAACGCTTGCTTTTCGCGATACTGCGCTAAGTCGAGTCGAAGCGTTCCTGACTGCTTCTTCATCGTCTTCACCTGTGCCGCACCACCAACTCGAGATACAGATAGTCCAACGTTTACCGCCGGTCTAACACCCGAGAAGAAGAGATCAGATTCCAAATATATCTGACCATCCGTAATCGAAATTACGTTTGTCGGAATATAGGCGGATACATCTCCGGCCTGCGTTTCAATGATTGGAAGCGCAGTAAGTGAACCACCGCCCTCAGCATCACTAAGCTTCGCCGCACGCTCAAGTAGACGAGAGTGAATATAGAACACATCTCCTGGGTAGGCTTCACGACCTGGAGGACGTCGAAGCAGCAATGAAATCGCTCGGTAAGCTACCGCGTGCTTGGAGAGATCATCATACACGACAAGAGCGTGACGACCAGTGTCTCGGAAATACTCTCCCATTGTGCAGCCAGTGTATGGCGCAAGGAAAGAAAGAGGTGCCGGCTCACTCGCAGAGGCAGCTACAATAATTGTGTGGTCAAGTGCGCCAAACTGACGAAGACGCTCTACCACTTGAGCAACACTTGAACGCTTCTGACCAATCGCAACATAGATACAGATAACGCCAGTGTCTTTCTGATTGATGATGGTATCAATCGCGACCGCTGTTTTACCGGTCTGTCTATCACCAATGATTAGCTCGCGCTGGCCACGTCCAATTGGAATCATCGTGTCAATCGCTTTGAGTCCAGTCTGCATGGGCTCATGAACCGATTTACGCTGCACAATACCAGGAGCTTTTACTTCAATACGGCGGTAGTCAGTTGATTCAAGCGCTGGGCCACCATCAATTGGGTTACCGAGTCCATCAACAACACGACCAACAAGACTTTCTCCAACAGGAACCTGAGCAATTTGGCCAGTTCGCTTTACGACATCGCCTTCTCGAATCTCAGAGGTCTCACCCATAAGAACCGCTCCAACACTATCTTCTTCGAGGTTTAGCGCGATTCCTTTGATGTCTCCTGGAAAAGTAAGCAGCTCTCCCGAAGCGACGTTGTCGAGACCGTGAATCCGGGCGATACCATCACCTACTGATATCACTGAACCAACCTCAGCAAGCTCAACGCCGGCGTCGTAGTTCTGAATCTGCTCACTTAACACGCGAGATATTTCTTGCGCCTTGATTTCCATCATTCTCTCCCTAGCAGGTAAAAATTAAAACTGTATTTGGGGCTGTTGAACAGCTACGCTCCACTGAGCAAGCTACGTTCGATTCTTTCAATGCGGCCATTTAAGGAGCCGTCTAATACTTTTCCGTCGTAGTTCACGATCATTCCGCCGATTAAGGACGGCTCTACGGACCAACGAAATTCCAAAGTTCCTGGGATATGTTGTCCAAGAGAGGACTCAATTGAGCGCGCTTCTTCTTGGTCGACTTCCTTGGCGACTAAAATATCGACTTGCAATACTCCGGCGGAAGCGTCTGCTTGCTCGCCGAAAGCTTTCGCGATTTCAGGAAGTGCTGCAATTCTATCTCGCTCAAACACAACGCGTAGAAAACGACGTGCGATATCAGGCAAGCCTGCGTTTTCTGCAATCTTGAGCAAGGCTGCAAGCCTCTCCCTCTTTTCAAACATGGGGTTTAGCATACTTCCAGATAGCTCACGCCCGCTCGACCAGACCTCAGCAAACTCATTGAGCACACGCGCTACATCTTGAGCAGGCGTAGGGCTGCCATTGGTTCCAAGCTCAGTATCAACAGCACGGAGCAATGCTCTGGCGTATCTACTTGCTAATTTTCCTACATTCTTTGCCAATTCCTGCTCCTTAACTCTCTACAATAAGCTTCGCACTGAATCTTCTACAGTAAGCTTCGCACCGCCTCTTGGCGGAGGCGCTTATCGTCGTCTTGGCTTAACTCACGAGAAAGACGGCTCCGGGCAGAAGCAGTTGCAGTATGCACAACTTCTCGCTGAATCTCGGCCGTAACTTTTCCAAACTCGGAGCGAATTCGACGTTCCGTATCTTCCCGCTTACGCTTGGCCGCACGCTCGGCTTCTGTAATCAGAGAAGCCGCGATATTCTCACCATCAGTGCGCAAACGAAGCCTAAGTGCTTCTTTTTCACTCGAAATTAATTCCAGGCGCTGGTTGAGCCCTTCAAGGTCGGCTTCGGCTTCTCGTAACAAGCCGGCTGCAGCGCCTATATCCTGCTTAAGCTGAACACTTCTATCGCGAAGCAATGGTCGAGCGACTTTCCTGTAACCGTATCGAAGTAAGACAGCGTAGATGGTGAAGTTCACTGCTGGCCAAAATAATGCGCCAATGCTCCCCCACACCGCAGCCAAGGCCGCAAGATAGCGTAGGCTCAAACGAGCTCGACGACGTCCTGGGAGTGCCGCTTTATCGTTCTTCGTCATATCTAGGTTCAAGCCCCTACTCCTTACTCCTTCGGCGAGATTCTCTCTCGCGAAAACAAAAATTAGTGAATTGTTTGATTTGGGCCTGACGCTAGTGCCTTCTGCACTAGCTGTTCGGCGAGCTTCTCTGACTCAGCGCTTACTTCCGCAAGAGCCTGCTCTCTCAGGTCCGCAATCTTAAGCTGGGCTCTGCCGAAGTCGCTTTCAGAAGTAGTTTGAGCTGCTGTAACAATGTCATTTACGGAGCGCTTTGCTTCATCAACCAAGCCGTCTCTCAACTTGATACCTTCTAAGCGAACTTTACGAAGCGCTTCCTCGATCTCACTTCGAAGCGCAACTCCATCTTTTCTGATATCTGCTGCTTTTAGCTTATCGCCCTCGGTGCGAGCTTCGCGCTCCTCAAATAGGTCGAGGTAGGGTTGGAATAAGTAGTTTCCGAGAAAGCCCCAGGCGAGGATGAACATCAGGCCGGAAATAATGATGTGTACTGTCGTGTCTGGCTTGAGTAGTCCTGGAACAAAGGAGCCGAGCAGTGCTTGGAGGCCCAAGACACAGAGAACAAAAAGCACTGCGCCAGCAAAGACGTCGCTGAGGCCGAGTGGTTTTTGTGGGGAATTCTGCGCCATTCTATAAAATTCCTGCGTTTTCGAGAGACCAATTAAATTAGAGGTCTCCGCTTATTTGCCTTATTAGGTTTTAGGAACATCGGTGAGTTCTGGAACCTCAGCAGGCCCCATCTCCCCTTGTCCACCAGTCTCACAGCGTCCTTCAAAAAGCACGCCGTCATGCATTACCACATTAGGGCAGCGGATATTACCCGCTATTCTCGCCCCTGCGAAAGCTTCAATCCGCTCTTCGCAGTCGATATCGCCCTCTACTTGGCCGAAGATTTTCATCCGCTCGGCCTGGACAGAAGCACGAATACTCGCACTTTCTCCAAGTATCAGATCGCCCTTCGCGAGAATCTCTCCTTCGAGCTCTCCGTGCAGTTCCGCACCACCGAGAAATTCGAACCTGCCGACCATCATTGAACGGCTTCCAAGCTGAGAATCAACCTCTCCGCTGGACGCTCTCCTCGATGAGATCTTTCGAGGAGCAGAACGCTCGATATCGGAATTCCCGCCACCTTGTTCCTTAGGGCCAAGGCCCTGGTGCTGGACTTCAGGATTCTGGGCTTCCGAGAAACCACTGAAATCCATCGCCCAGTTAGGTTTATCTTCTGCCACGTTTGAACTCCTTTTTAATGGGGCAATGCCCACAATTTGGCGAGAAATCTATAGCAAATGCCCCGAGTAAATGAAACCCGAGAACAATCGAGGGCGCACTTAACGGGCGAAACGCTGCTAACTAGCTAAAATAACATACGATTTCAGCTTCGCTCTCAGCACCTCCTTCTGCTTTAAGAGAGATGAAGATTACTGGAGTTGAGCCTACTGTCAAACCCCAAGCAGTATATAGGGACTGTTGAAAAACAGTCCCCATTCTCAGAAGCCAAGCTGCATTTCTGTCTAATTTGATAAAGTTTATGGATCTGCCTAGCACTCTCGCGTTACACTGAAGTATCGTAGTCGCTCCCGGTACGACAGCTCGGCTGAGCTAGTTCTCGTCCAGCTGCTAGATTGGCTGCTCGACTGGTAAGCATTCATTCTCGCTCTTAGGACGCCGCATGCTCAACATCCAGATCCGACCCAGCCTTGGCCTCCTCAAGCAAATCGCCAAAATTGAATACCTCGCCGGAGCCTGGTCGCGCCTTCGTCTCAACGAGTCCTTTGCCTCAAAGCACCGCGCCGAGCAGGCCTCCTTAAACGAAGCCGTATCAAGCCTCTGCCTCGATGGTTCAACCTCTGCTGTGCTCTCGATTCAGCTTCGAGAGATGCTGAATAACGGTGAGCTTCCTCAAATCGTTAGTAGGGAAACCGAAGGAAATGCCACATTTCAGCACTCCTCCCGCTTCGCCCATAGCAGCCTCGACGAAGTAAATCGTTTGATGGACCTAGCCGAATTGCCCTTTACCCTCTCCATAGACGATCTCCTTCAGCTCAAGGCAGCAACCTTTGAGAACTCAGGTTCTGAGCCGGAAGCTGCCTACAGACAGCAACTTGGAAGCTTACTTGACCCGAACAATCGTAGCGTCTTTCCTGCTATTTCAGCTTTTCTTATCGAAAAACGACTACTCGGCTTAATTGATTGGACGCAGAGAGAGCTCGAGGCAGAGATACTTCACCCTCTGCTTGTTATTGGGACCTTTCATTTACTGTTCTTACAAATCCTCCCCTTTCCGAACGAAAGCCATCGCATTGCTTTGCTGATCATGCACAAGCTACTCGAAAAACACGGATTCGATTCCGTAAAATTTCAGCCCCTCACTCCCCTCTTTTTCTCCCAAGAAGAGGCTTACTACAACGCGCTTAGGCAGGCGGAGAAAACGGCCGGTAGTGATTGGTCGACCTTGAATACTTGGCTGGAGTTCTTTCTCGATACCATGCTTAGCGCAGGCAAAGCCTTGCAACATGAAAGCGAACTAAGCTTTTCTCGCTCCCGTCTATCGAAGGTTCAAGAACAAATACTGACTGTGGTTAAAGCACATGGTTCGGTGACAAGGGACCGGGTGTCTAAAGAGACCGGTATCAATCTCAACACGGTAAAATACAACCTCTCGGTGCTAGCCCAGAGAGGGCATTTACGCCGAAACGGTGGTGGTCGAACAACTAACTATTCGTTGATTTAAAGGGGGCTAGGCGCCAATCTTCTCGATAAAGCTATCAAGCTCATCCTGAGAGAAGAAGCTAATCTGAAGCTCGCCGGCGCCTGATTTATCAAGACTAAGATTGACCTTGGTACCCAAAGCGCGGCGAATTCTTTCTTCTAGCGCGAGCACACCAACTGACTTACTCGAAGCTACCCCGGAGGTCTTCACTTTCCCGCGAGTCGGCTTGGTCGCAGTGGCATCGGAGACTTCGATACCTTTCGCAAGTTGCTCAACTTGGCGAACGCTTAATCCTTCTGACTTGATTCGATTGGCGAGCGCTAACTGCGCTGTCTTCGAATCGCACATTAGCAAGGCTCTCCCATGGCCTGCGGAAACGACTTTTTCCACCACCAAGGTTTGCACCTTTGCTTCAAGCTTCAAAAGGCGAAGTGCGTTCGCGATTGAAGTTCGGTCCTTGCCCACGCTCTTTGCGACTTCTTCCTGCGTGGCGCCATAGTCCTTTATCAAACGACTATACGCCTGCGCCTCCTCGAGCGGGTTGAGGTCAGAGCGCTGAACATTCTCGATTATGCCTAATTCTAGGGTTTCTTTGTCGTTTAGCTGACGGACAAGTGCTGGGACTCGTTGTAGGCCTGCGGCTTTCGCTGCGCGCCAACGACGCTCTCCTGCAACAATTTCGTAAGACGCAAGTGGACCAACTTCCCCTGCCCTTCTGCGCACTACTATCGGCTGCAACAATCCAGATTGCTGAATTGAATCACGAAGACTTGCGATCTCATCTTCCGCAAAATGCTGTCGCGGTTGAGCGATATTTCGTCGAACGCGCTCAATGTTGAGATAAACTAAGCCACCGTCTGCCAAGCCACCGTCTGCCAAGCCACCGTCTGGAGGAGTATCGCTACCTTGTAAAGAGTCCTTCGTAGCCGCGTTGGGGTCATCGAGAGTAAGCGATACGTCACGAAAATTCCGCACGCGATCGAGGCCATCAACTGAAGGCTCAATCTCAACCGCACTCGCAGACATCAACGCGGAGAGGCCGCGACCAAGCACATTTCTGCTCCGAGGCGGATTTGCTCCTTTGCTGCGTTTCGGCTCTTCGCCCACTCCTATCTCCTCTTTCGCCATTTATACTCTCTCTAAATTCCCACCGGTAAAGCGCTTTAACCGCTTGATATTATTGAATAATATTCGCACACTTGGGAGTTCTTACTCTCGAGCCGCACGATTCTAACAAACTCTTCTGCCTCCTGCAGCAAAGCCCAAAATAATCTTATTGATTGGCAACTAAGCGCTCGCCGCCCTCACCTTCGCCACTTCCTCCAGCCCCGCCAGCACGCTCGGCATGTCGCTTCTCGAGTTCCTTCGCCAAAGATAGATATGCCTTTGCGCCGCGCGACTCGCTGTCATAAAGAAAAATTGGCTTACCGAAACTCGGGCTTTCGCTCAGTCTTACATTTCTCGGAATAACTGAATTGAAAACACTATGGCCAAAGAAATCCCGCGCTTCCGCACTGACTTGTCGTGCGAGGTTGGTTCGACCGTCATACATCGTCAAAACAACTCCTTCGAGCCCAAGGGAGGCATTTAACTTCTGACGCGCCATTTTAACTGTTTGCATCAGGGCTGAAATACCTTCCAAGGCGTAATATTCGCATTGTAAGGGGACGAGAATAGTATCTGCAGCCACAAGCGCATTAATCGTAAGTAAGCCGAGGGAAGGGGGGCAATCGATGAATATATAGTCAAATTGGTCTCGTAGAGGCTCTAATTGGCGTCTAAGGATAGAATCTCGGCCAGGAACAGCTCCTATCTCTACCTCAGCACCAACAAGATCGTTGTTTGACGGCGCTACCCAAAGGGATTCCTGCTCGGCGCCAATCAATACTGAGCTCAAGCTGAAAACACCAAGAAACACATCGTAGAGAGTGGCCTCCAGACCATGCTTGTCGACACCAAACCCGCTTGTAGCGTTTCCTTGCGGGTCTATGTCTATCACGAGCACCTTTCGGCCCAGAGTGGCAAGCGCTGATGGTAGATTCACTGCGGTAGTTGTCTTACCAACACCGCCCTTTTGGTTCACGACTGCTATTACTCGACTCATGGAGCTTATGTAGCACAGGAAAATGTGGCCGAATAGAACAATTTCAGCCGAAGTGTTTCACGTGAAACACTCGAAACTGCGCTGAGAAGCACTCTACGGGGCCTAGACGCTCAAATGCTCTAGAAGCCGGGAAGGGGAGCCCTATATAATCGTAAAGTGTTTCACGTGAAACACTTTGGCGAAGGAAGTCTATTTTAATGGCTTTCGGGCATTATGTTTCACGTGAAACATCTTACTAAGGCCAGACCAGCGGGCTAGCGTGTTTCACGTGAAACACTCCAAATAGCAATCTGTCGCTGTGGACCATTATCGAAGAGGGTATAGGGGATAAGATGCTTAAGGACGGCACTACAACCGGAGTCCTTCACCGCCTCTTCGGTCTGTCCCTCATTCCAACTAGGCCCCAGCAGCTCTGAAACAAGGCAGCTATCTCCGCCTAATCGCAGCGCCGTGGAGAACAGCAGGCCCGTTTTACCCACCGCTCTAGCGGTGACTAAGCCAGGCAGCACCTCTAGTGCCTCTAGGTCCTCCGCTCTAGCGCATTTAGGCGTAGCAGCCCCCAATGAGAGCCGGCTAATCGCATTCTGAAGAAACGTGGCACGTTTTTCACGAGGTTCGCATAGATACACCTCACGCTCCGGCTCAAAGACTGCGAAGGGTAATCCGGGCAATCCAGCACCAGAACCGATATCAAGATAGGAGAGGGGAGCTTCAATAGCTGCAAACTGAAACAGCACCATTCCGGCGGCCCAAGAGTCGAGTAGATGTCGCTCCAACAAGACCTCAAGACTCGCGGGCGCTACTAGGTCAATGCGCCTTGTCCAAAGATGCAAAAGCTCCAAATAGACAGCGAAAGTCTCAACCTGTTCTGCTGATAAGGAAGAAGGGTAGGGGTGTGCATTTCGTTGAGGCAGAAGACTCACGGCTGCATTCTCACGAAACATCCAACGATAAAGCTCCGCGTAGCTCTCTTCGATATCGTGTCGAATACTCACAGAACGTTAAGCTGCTTTCGGGCGCTGAGAACTCGCGCGCTTCAGATGAATTGCAAGAAGCGAAAGCGCAGCAGGAGTTACGCCTGGAATCCTCGAAGCCTGCCCGAGTGTTCCTGGGGCTGACTCAGTGAGACGCTGCTTAACTTCGATACTCAGGCCTTCAATAGCTAAAAAGCTGAAATCGCTTGAGATTTTTGCGTTCTCCATCTTCTTAAGCTTGGCAATCTCAAGCTCCTGACGCCTGAGATACCCGTCGAACTTAATCTCCACTTCGAGTCGCTCCGCTTCGGATGTGCTCAGTGATAGCTCGGGAGGAAAGCTCCTAGCGATTAAGCTGTAGTTCATTTCAGGTCGGCGAAGGAGAACCGCGAGAGACAAGCCATCTTCTATCTCAGCACTCTGATTCCCCCTGAGCCAAGCGTTATGCTCCTCGGTAGGCTTGAGGAAGGTACCCTCTAATCTCTTTCTCTCAGCGCTTATACGCTCCTGCCGCATCTCAAACGCAGCCCAGTCCTCATCAGGGACCAAACCGCCTAAACCCCTTGCTAGCGGCGTTAAACGCACGTCAGCGTTGTCCTCACGAAGATGCAAACGATACTCCGCACGAGAAGTAAACATGCGGTAAGGCTCCAACACGCCAAGCGTGGTGA
>QIGM01000365.1 GCA_003230795.1 bacterium | reverse complement strand
GATCGAATCCCTTGGTATTACCGAGGAGGCGATGGAGATGGAGATTCGCGCGAGCATGGACGTGGTGAAGATTGGCGAGGTGGCAAGTGGAGAAGTCTTTATGGACTCTCACTGTTATGAAGCTGGTGCCGTGTTTGTGCTAAATCGCATAAAGCTCCACACCTGTTTCTCGGGACCAGTGCAGAGCGGAATAATGAAGATGCTTGTTGTGGGAATGGGTAAGATTCGCTCCGCCCAAACCTTTCACTCTGCTTCTAACGAAGGCATGAAGGAAATGCTTTTGGAAATGGGGCAGGTCGTTCTGTTCTCTGGGAAGATCGTTGGTGCGCTTGGTATTTTGGAAGATGGTTATGACCAAACAGCAGAGCTTCATGCGATTGCACCTTCCGATTTGCCGAATAAGGAAGTAGAGTTTTTGGAGCGTCATCGCACATATTTTCCAAGCCTTCCACTAGATGACCTCAACGTTTTACTAGTTGGGGAGATTGGTAAAACCTATAGCGGCACAGGCATGGATACGAATGTCATCGGCTATAGAGGATTTAAAGGCGGAGAGGATCTCAGTCGTCCGAGAATTAAGATTATCGCGGCGCTTGATCTCGCCGAAGCTTCAAAGGGTAACGCGATTGGGATAGGGCTGGCGGATTTCACGACGAAGCGTTGTCGCGACGCGATTGATGAGCATAAGACATTTTTGAACGTGCTTACGACGGGCGAAATGATTCGAGGAAAAATCCCTTTCGCCTTAGATGATGATGAGACCTTAGTTTCCACGATACGGGAGAGGTTCGGCGATACTCGCTGGATGTGTATCCCCAATACGCTCTACTTAGAGACTCTCTACGTAAGTTCAGATCTAGAATCGGAAATCTCGAACTGTAACAACTGCACAATAAGCGCCAGTGGGCTCCCTCTTGAATTCAAGCAGGGCCGGGTTCAATTGCAGTACTAAGAGGGGAAAGCATCACCAAAATCGGAGTGCTCAAACTCTTTGCAACTCTCCATTAGCGTCTCCAAAATTTAAACCGTTTAGCCTAAATCTAGAGATTTAAAGTGATTCGTACAAGGATATTTGTGGGTAAAAGTAAGCACACGCGAATCGCTTACCGAATTGCACTGCAACTGTAAACTAAAATAGTTCCAAGAAGTTGTCTTTGGTTATTATCAAAGGGTCTGCTGAGCGAGGGTGTTTTTCTGCAAATTCGGCTAGTGCTTTATTGTGTCTGTCCTTTATACCGTCCCAGCTTACTTGTATCGGCCTAGGAGTCGTGCCTTCTATAATCACGAAATCGACTTCGCCGGTCTCTCTCCAGTAAAATACTTCTTGATGTTTCCTTCGAAGAGCATGATACGCAATTGTCTCAAAGCTTTTACCGATATCAGAGCTGCCAGAGGTTATAACAGAATGCCTCATCCCGCAGTCTATCGGATACCATTTTGTGTTGCGTACTAATCGTTTTCGCTCCGAATATGTAAAGTATAAGCATGGAAGAATTAGGTAAGCTTGCGAAAGGGCTTCTAAGAATGAGAGCATGGCATCTACTGTTGTGTCGATTTTTTTCGTTAGCGTCCTTGCGCTAAGTTCTGATCCTGTCGATTCGAAAATAGCCTTTGTTACTTGGGTTAGAGTTATACTTGAGCGAGTTGTGACATTTCGCATAACATCTCTTTCGATAATGTCGGTGAAATATTGCCTAAGCAACCTAGGGCTTTCCTCTATTTGTAAAGGTTTTGGAAATCCCCCTTCCTGAAGGTACCCTTGCAGGTTGTTTTTAGGTTTTAGTACGAGGTATTCTTTAAGGCTGAAGGGAGATATTTCAATAGGGATATGTCTACCTGTCAGTACAGTTGCTAGCTCACTGTTAAGTAGTGAAGTGTTTGATCCGGTTATGATAAAAAAATCTTGTTTTGGCCGGTCTAATTTAACTCTTAGCCACTTCTCCCATTCCTTAACACTTTGAATTTCATCTAAGAAAAAGTAGCGAGGACTATCTGCCCCGACAGTTGAATCAGCATATTGAATGAGAGCATCTAGTAGGGGGGGAGATAGAGAGTCGCTTAATCTTGGATCTTCAAAGTTGATGAAAAAACATCTTTCCGAGGGAAGTTCTAGCTCCTTCATTATTTGCGTTAGAAAAGTAGATTTCCCGCATCTCCTTACCCCTTGAATACTAAGCACAACGTCAGGCTGTAGCTTTCCCAAGGTAGCTAATGCTTCTCGTTTGATACTAGGCCCAGGCTCACTATCGAAGTAGCTCCAGTCCTTTAGGACCATAGATAGTAGGTTTTCATATATCATGATGCATCTCTCACCTAGCCACTTTTCGGCTATAGTAACCACTGTAGACAACCTCGACAAAAGTGTCGAAAAAAAACGACACTTTCGCAACGAGCCGATTATTTAGGGGAATTTCGATAATTTAGATAGATCGTGCAGGCCTACTACTCAAAACGACCGACAGGCCCCTCTAGCGATCTACTCGCGCTCCGCCACCTGCCATCACCTTTTCAACTTCGTTAAGTGAAGCCATAGAGGTGTCGCCCGCAGTCGTCATCGCAAGTGCGCCGTGTGCCGCACCGTAATTGACGGTTTCGTCTGGAGTCTTGCCTGTGAGGAATCCATAGATGAGTCCAGAAGCGAAACTATCTCCTCCACCAACTCTATCAAGTATTTCGAGATCTTCTCTGTTAATTGCTGGATAGAATTCTCCGTCCTGCCAGAGAATAGCGCTCCAGTCGTTGAAGGTTGCAGTCTTGGCGTTACGAAGAGTTGTTGCGACTGCCTTAAAGTGTGGGAACACCTCCAGAACAGAATCAATCATTCTCTTGAAGTTACCCGTGTCGAGTTTAGAAATATGTTCGTCCATTCCTGGGACACTGAAACCAAGAGCCGCGGTGAAATCTTCTTCGTTTCCGAGCATCACATCGACAAGTGGTGCAATCTCTCGATTAATTTTGATTGATTGTTCCGAGCCGCCCTGGGCGCGCCAGAGCGAGGGGCGGTAATTGAGATCGTACGAGATAAGTGTGCCGTTCGCTTTGGCGCACTCCATCGCTTCTTTGATTACAGCCGGTGTGCTCTCAGAGAGCGCGGCGTAAATTCCGCCAGTATGAAACCAGCGTGCCCCTTCTTTGGCGAAAATCTGTTCCCAATCGATGTCTCCAGGCTGCAAAAGTGAGGCAGCAGAATACGCACGGTCGGATACGCCAAGAGCTGCTCGAACACCGTAGCCGCGCTCAACGAAGTTAAGCCCAACTCTGGCAGCTTTTCCGTAGCCATCGTAAGGAATCCACTTTAGATGTGAGGTGTCGACACCGCCTTGGAGCATTAAGTCCTCGAGAAGCATTCCGACATCGTTTTGCACCAAAGACGTAGCGATTGCGGTTTGCATACCGAAGCATTTTCGTAAGCCACGACTTACGTTGTATTCTCCGCCTCCCTCCCAGACAGTAAACGAGCGAGCGTTGCGAACACGGCCTTCGCCTGGATCTAGTCGGAGCATGACTTCCCCAAGTGATACACAGTCCCAGCGGCAATCTTCCTTAGGCTTGATATTCATTGACGACATCTATGACGACTCCTTCTATCTAAAATTAATTTCTTTTGTTCTGCTTGGCCTTGAGAGAGGAAATTATTGCGACCGTATCGGCAACTCGCTTTGCGATTCCGTCGTAATCCTCTTTCTCGAGCAGTTCTGAGGTAATGAGACTTGAACCGATACCTGCGCAGACAATTCCAGCATCAAACCATTCTTTGAGTGAACTCTCTGTCGCATCAACGCCACCAGTCGGCATGAGCGAGGTCCATGGGCAAGGCCCAAGGAGTGATTTAATGAAAGTCGGTCCACCGACTTGAGCCCCAGGGAAGACTTTCACAATTTCTGCGCCAAGCGACTCGGCAGTTGCGATTTCAGTAGCACTACCACAGCCAGGGGAGTAGGGGATTTTACGACGATTACAAAGCTCAGCAACGTCTCTATTTAGGTTCGGACCAACAACAAAATTAGCACCGTCATTGATATAAAGACCCGCAGTGCTTGATTCACTGATTGATCCAATGCCGGTAATAAGCTGGGGAAGATTCTTTCGGCAGTGCTGCTCAAGAGCTCGGAACACTTCATACGCTCCGTCTCCCCGATTAGTGAACTCAAAAATGCGTCCCCCACCAGCAGCAATCGCTTCAGCAACTTTTATCACGACATCAATATCAGGATGATAAAACACTGGAACCAATCCAGAATCGTACATCGCGTTTAGTGTTTGCATGCGGGTATAGCGCGCCATGCTGGGTTCTCCTCGGTATGTGTTCAGGGAAATTAAGACGGATACTCAGCTGAAAACGGCATAGTACAGCTGAAATCGCTTGCCGCTTAAGATGGTAGGAAATGAGGCAAAAGTCAAGTAGCACGCTGAGCTAAAACGACCTTAGAAGGGAAATAACCTCCTGAAATGAATGGTTTTAGTGGCTCTAGTCTTCATCCTCGGCATCGGGCTGGTAGCCGCGCACGAGCTTAGAGTTGATGTTTGGTAACAGCGGTGAGGGCCGTTCCCAGGTCACCAGGCAAACCAGTTCCTCTGCGCGAGTCACTGCGACGTAGAGCATATTACGACTTTGGCGCGTCGGCGGGTACCATCGGCGTGTAGGGTTCCATATCAGGACGTTAGGAAATTCCAGACCTTTTATCTGCCGCACGTCAGTGACGACAATTCCTTCGCCAAAGCTAAATCCGTCTTCGTCTCCAAGTCGAACGGCCGAGCCAAAGCTTGGCGTGAGGAGAGACTCGACATGTCGGGCTTCTGCAGGTGTTCGGCAGACAACCGCTATTACAGTACCAGGGTAATGGTCTAGCACGCGGCCAAGCCAGGTGAGTGCTTGTTTGACGCCCTCGTTCTCAGAGCGACACTTGAACCAAATAGGGGTGCGGCCTTTTCGGCCTTCAGTTGTTCGTGCCTGGCCATTTATATGGTCAGCTAAGCGCATGATTGGCAGTGTTGAGCGATGACTAACGGTTAGCTGCGTATAGACGGCCGCGACTTCTTCGAATTGTTTATGATTGCGAAGAGCCTCCCAGCCTGGAAAACGTTCATCTTCAGTTACTTGCTGTCCCGTGTCTCCGACAAGCGTTAGTTGAGAGGTTTTCTGGACAGCGGCGATGATAGTCTCGAGTTCAGCGCTTGAATAGTCTTGAACCTCATCGGCAACGATGTGCTCAACTCTTTTACTCGAACCGTCTTTTCTTAGCAGCGCCTGGCCAGAGAGCTGCGCAATGCGAAGGAGCAATCCATCATCGCCTCTCGCGAGCCGCTCTGAATTAAAGGTTTCCTCAGTAAAATTTCGCGCATCTTCAATTAGCTCCCTATCGAGCAGTTTCGTTGTATCAAGCTCGAGGAGCCGTCGCGTTTCTCCCAGCGCAGCGAGTAGCAATCTGTCAGGCGTTAAGGCGCGGTTAGTCTCTGATGAGCTCAGTAGGTCTTCAACGATTTGAAGAATGCCCGGCGAGCGTTTCACACGAGCAATGCTTGGCGGCTGAGAAACTCTTCGAGTTCGAAGTCCTTCGCCAACTTTCGTATCGATAGGATAGAGCCGTTGGAGCGTGAATTGAGCCCACTCGCGAAACGTTAGTACCTTCACGCCTTCTATGCCGAGGGTTGGCAGGAGTGTTGCGATATAACTTCTAAACGTAGGACTTAGAACTAATACAACGCAGTCTTCTGCCTGGAGGTCGGAGTTGTCTTCATGAAGCAACCAGGCGAGGCGATGAAGGGCGACGGTAGTCTTTCCAGAACCGGCGACACCTTGAATG
Source organism: bacterium (assembly GCA_003230795.1). Classification (GTDB taxonomy): domain Bacteria; phylum Bdellovibrionota_C; class UBA2361; order SZUA-149; family SZUA-149; genus SZUA-149. The sequence continues at coordinate 807 of QIGM01000365.1, read as the reverse complement.
AGGACGGCACTATCGGCATCCTCGGTAATCATGCGGAATTGCTCAGGCGTGATAAGCGAGAGGATGTCTTTTAAGCCTCTGAACTCTGGTGCCTCGGCATTTCCAGCGCCGCCTCCTGCGGAGAACCAATCGCCTTTTACGCGAATGAATTCACCGTGTTTGCAGGAGAACTTCTTGAGATCGCCTTTACGAATGCTAACTTTGTTGCGTTTCGTGATTTGACCACTACGCTCGCGGCCTTGAATGAGCTCACAAAACTCTTCACCTTCTGCATACTCATAGTAAAGCTTCGCGATTGGAGCTTTTCGCCAGTCGATAATGCGGCAATCGGAGTTGGCCGCGGTGCCGAGTTTATATTCGGTTTCGACGGTTTTGCCATTACGTTCTTCTTCTAATACCACCCGAGCGAAATAGGGCGTATCAAGGAGGCGGTCGATAGACTTAATTTCTTTTCTTTTTGCTTCACTGAGGCTATGCGAAACGGCCTCATCTGAAGAGAGCATCTGTTTGTCGGAGTCGCGACGGGCGTTCACTATTTGAGACGTTAAGTCTCGTGCTCTCGCAGTTTCCATTCGGTAGCGTTGGGCTCCGAAGGATAATTGGGTGCGAAGAGACCCCATCACCTCGCCGAGTGTCGCTTCCTCTTCTTCGATCGCGGTTTTGGCTTCTTCGCTAAGCGACATCGGTTGGCGTGAAAAAATTGGGGTTTCGTAAAATGTAAGCGTTCAGGTGGGTAAGAGAATTCTGCAAGAACGAGCCATTAAACGTTGTAAGTCCATGCTAGTACGAGTCGACAAATACTAATCG
>QIGM01000487.1 GCA_003230795.1 bacterium | reverse complement strand
TGGCTCATTTAGTAGAGCTTCGCGGCTGCCTTGCTCGTGCGGTAATCGCCATCGTAGTCTGTGCCGTTCTTTCATTTATTTGGGCAGGAGAATTATTCCACTTCCTTGGCGCTCCGCTTCAAGAACATTTCAAAAACGCTGAGCTTATTGGAACCGGCCCCGCCGAGGCCTTTATCGTCAAACTTAAAGTTTCCCTTGGCGCCGGCGTATTAATCGCCTCACCTATTTGGTTCTATCAACTTTGGTGCTTCATCGCTCCAGGGATGTATCAGAACGAAAAAAAGTATGCCATCCCCTTCGTTTTCGCGTCGACCGCTTGTTTTTTGATCGGAATAAGTTTTTGCTTTTTCGTAATTTTCCCTTTCGCATTCGAATTCTTTAACGCCGAATTTAGTTCTATCGGTGTCTCTCCACAGATTAGAATCGGCGAATATCTCTCCTTTGCAATAAGACTTTTGCTTGTTTTCGGCTTGGTATTCGAACTACCGGTTTTAAGTTTCTTCCTCGCCCGACTTGGCCTCTTAAGCCACCGCTGGCTTATAGACAACGGTCGATACGCAATCGTAATCGTATTCGTCATGGCCGCCATTCTCACTCCGCCTGACGTAGTCACTCAGGTATTTCTCGCCTTACCGCTGGTGATTCTCTACATCATCTGCATCGGCATCGCCTATGTCTTCCATCCCAAGCAGAAGAAGGAAGAAGGAAGCCCTCCCACCACTACTTAGCAAGGCGTCGATACATCCTAACTAGAATTTGAAATTAACCGCAGAGTAGGGCTCATAGACTCTTACTCTGCGTCCTTTGCGTCCTCTGCGGTTAATTTCAATACCTACCCCAGTCGCACAAATCCGAACTTCATCCAAATTATTACAAATTCCCCAAAAACTAGACTTGATTAACTCCTTCACGTCCGTAAGCATAGGGATCCACGCATTGTTCTTTCTAAGAAACTCTCTTGGACCAAGTGAACCATGCCGAGCTGTGCTCCTTGAGAAGTGTACATCAAAAGTAGTTTCTCCCGAGACTACCCTCTGATGGCGAGTCGAGAAATATGGTTCTAGCCCGAACCAAAGATATATTCGGGCGGACTCGTCGTTTTTATCTTTTCATTTTTTTCTCGTATCAAGGAGGTAGTGTCATGTGGACGACATGTGCCGAAGGTAGTGGCTACGTGCGACTGAAAGAGTCAGGTCATACTCTTGTTGTTGCCCTTGCCTTGTCAGTTGTCTCGGTAGGATTCAGCACTTCAGCTGCGAGAGCGCAAAATGCTCCCCCAGCAGAACAAGCTAATGCTCCGGCGGAGGTAGAAGAAGAACCTCAGCCACTCAGAGCATTCCGCAAACCTAATCGAGTGCCCGAAGGAGACGCGGTCTTTTCAATAAAGTTGTTAATAATAGGACCGCTGTTGTTGGCTTTTATTGGACTGATTATCAGCTTGCTGATGAAGCCAAAAGACAACACTTCAGTCTTTAAAGATCCGACACCAGTTCCCCGAAAACAGAAAGGAAAGAGTGGTTCTAGAAGCTCTAGCAGAGAAAGAGATGATTGGGATTCAGACAGCTATAATTTTTAATTTCTTAAATCCCCAATTGTCATTCTCTTTGTCAGGCTTACCGCTGATAGCTACGTGTCCCACGTAGCTATCAGTTTTATTTATCTCGGCTTGCCTCCTTTAGAACAAAGTCTAACGCTTGCCGATTTCCTGCGTCGAGGTCGGATTTAATTCAGAATCATAGACCTCAAGCTCTTGCTTCAAGTAAAGCGTACGCCCGAAGGCTTCCACATTCACGTTTGGAATAGACGGAGGATCCATCACGACACGATCACCACTCACCGAAACAATAGGCGTTCGTGTTTCGTTAGCATCATCTTGATACGCGTTGCTTTCGAACAGGCTCACCGCACCTTGAGAAAGTGCATCTGCAATTAACGAAGGCTTGGGCAAATCAGACCAGACTAAAACGCCAGAGGCGCTCTTGTTTTCTATTGAGCGGGTCGTGATTCGTCCCCAACGATAGACATTTTGTGGGCCGAGAAGTAATCCCCACTCGCGACAAACCAAGGTATTTAAGTCCTCATTGTCGGTAAGCGCCAACACATGTCCCACGGTGTGGAGATCTGAAAGCTCGTCAAAATCATGTGCGTCAGGACTTCGCGCATCTCCAAGTATCGCGGTGAGGCCCTCATCTTGAGCAGCAGACACCGCGCTCGCATTCGTATCGATAAGAATTACATCTGCACCGGTTGAACCATTAATGAACCGAGCAATCTCACAACCAAGCGGATGAGCACCAACAATCAACCAACCTCTGCGAACTGGCTCGTATAATCCGAGAAGTCGAGCGAGCCATCCTGCAGTAAATCCCTGGAGTAAGATGGTAGCGATAATGACTGAATAAACAAAAGTTTCGATAAATCTAGGATCGGGACTGTCCGCAGCCAGTTTTCCACTGAGAACAAAAATAGAGGCCATCGAAGCCGCAACAATTCCACGCGGAGCAACCCAACTAAGAAAGAGTTTCTCACGCCAATTCAAATCAGAGCCAAACGTACAGGCGAAAATATTGAGTGGCCGCACGATGAACATTACGATCAAGACCACGCAGAGCCCTCGAATCCCGAAGGACTCGAACTGATCAAAGCTAAGTCGAGACGCAAGAAGAATGAACAGCGTTCCAATCAGTAGGTCTGTTATTTCGGCTTTAAACTCCCTGATTTGCTCAAGCCGAACAGGCTGCATAACCCCCAAAACAAAGCCGGCAACTGTGACAGCGAGCAGGCCCGCTTCATTAAGGACTGCTTCGGTCATCCCAAAAATGAATATCGCACTCGCCAAAGCGAATACGTTAATCATATTCTCTGGTACAAACCGGGTCCGTTCCGCGTAATACACAGCCATTCCACCAATAAGACCGAAGGCCAGGCCGACAATGACGCGCAACCCGAAGTTGATAAGCGCAGTCTCTCCGCTGTCTGTTGCGATCCATTCGAAGCATAGGAGTGCAACAAACACACCTATTGGATCAATAAGCACGCCCTCCCAATGGAGGATATTGTGCAATCGTTTCGTTACTCGAATTCGTTTAAGCAGCGGTGCTATTACGGTCGGCCCGGTGACTATCACTAGACTTCCAGAGACTAAAGCGATCGATATCGACAGATCGAAAATCAATAGAAGAGCCAAGGTGGTCGTAAGCCAAGTGACAAGCACTCCCACAGAGAGAAGGCGTTTTATGACATTGGAAGCCGAGGAATATCCGTTAACATCAAGCGTAAGTCCGCCTTCAAAAAGGATCAAACCGATACCAAGCGAAGCAATTACTCTTAGCCCTTGCCCTAGACTAGTGGGATCTACGAGCTGAAGGCCGAGCGGACCGCAAACGATACCGCCGATAAGCAGTAAGACAATGCCTGGAATATTGAAACGTCTAGAAATGACGAGCAACATGACGCCTACAAAAATAGCCGTCACTATTGACATCATCGGTATGTGAATTTCATCACCTAACATACAGTTCCCACCCGAGATCCTTCACCCAGCACCATCCTCTTAGTACGCTTCAAACTCACAAAAAATTCCCCGAGCTAGCCACCCCTTTTTAGAGTGGCAGCAGAACGCCAAAGACACAGAAATCACTGCGTTTTACCAAACAAATCTAACGAATGTCAGAAGCTCGAATCTGAGTTTCCCCTAATTCAAGACTAAACGTCTCATTTCGCCACTATCTCGCTCAAGCACAAGAAATATAATCCGAGCCATTTCGGTAAGAGAACGACCGCAGCAGCTCTTCGGAGCGCCCTCTTTGCCCACGACTAGAGACAAAGTAAAGCACCATAGCATCCTGAGGCCGAGGTAGCTCACTTAGTGCGATAACGGGAGAACCCTCATAGTACCTTCCAATCTTTTTCGGATCCACATCAATCCAAGAATGTATTCTTATTCCGTGCTCCATAAGATAGCGAACTCTTTTACGAGCCTCGCGTCCGGCTCCGAGTATCATTAATGAGCGATTTAAAGAATTCTTTCGCCTGATGTAGCGTGCAAGATAAGGAGATTTCACTCGGTAAAATGATTCAACGCTATAACTCTCTGAGATTCTACTCGCCCTCCTAGGTGAATCAACCCACTGAAGTAATTCCTGAGGTAATTTCGCAAAGCGCACACCCGACTCCATCCATCGAAGCCAAAGTTCGTAGTCTTCCGGAATACTACCCGAAAGCCACAAACCAAAGCGCGATCCCACCTCTCGTCGAAACATCACGCTCGGATGAACTAGCGGAGATTCGATGAAACGCGCCTGATAGATCTCTTGTGAAGAGAGCAGTGAATTATTCCAAGATACGAATTCAGCCATACCCTCGGAAGCGGTATCACCCGCACAATGCTTCACGCATGTCGCTACGACTCCGACCCCAGGCGTGGCGTCCAAATACTGCGCTTGCAATTCAAGACGCTCAGGCTCGGAGATATCGTCACAATCCATGCGCGCGACATAGCGCCCATTTGTACTATAAAATCCATGACGTAGCGCAGCGGCAATTCCTACGCCAGGGCTTCTCAATACGCGAACACGAGAGTCCTCTTTCGCTAAGGAAGCTGAAAGAGAAACTGACGAGTCGGTGGAATTATCATCGACAATTACGAGCTCAAAGTCGGGCTCAGTTTGACTAAGCAAACTAAGCACCGCCGCTTTCAATGTTTGTTCTCCATTCCTAACCGGTAAGAGAAGGCTAATTTTCGGGACTTTATGCAATGTAATGCCTGAGAAATACGTTAAAAATAGCGGCCTAGATTCTAAACCTCACTACAAATAACTCCGATGATCTAGTGAGGTGTTGAAAAAGTGTCCTGATTTGGCAGCTCAAACGTACAGATTCGGGCACAAATATACAAAAAAAAGCCACTTTGAGGGAATCCCCTACGGGTAAATACGATTTCCCCTTCTTTCTACCGAACACTCCTCGCGGTATCATGAAGTATGGCAGTTTTTTCGATTACTACTAAGAGTGAATCCGAATTGATACTGGATACGCTCTAGAATAAAGAGGTTGTAAGAGTAAGGATAGTGGATAGGTTAATTTCAAATACTCCTCGTCGTTTCGCCGGAAGTCTTTCGCGAAGACAAGGACAGCGTTCTTTTCGCAATATGTGCGTAAAGGTGCTGTGTGGTTTGATGGTACTCAGCCTACCGCTCTTTATTGCGACACCTAGTAATGCGACCTATCAGAGTTTTTATTCAATAATCTCTCAAATCCCTCAAGCATTGCGAACTGCTCTATTTGAGGAGAAGCCCAAGGGACCGCCAACACGACAGGAAATTTGGGAAGGCGTATTATCCGCAAGCAAACAATACAACGTAAAGGCCTCTCTGGTCTGGGCGGTGATTGCTGTCGGTTCAGACTTTGATTCTACCATTGTCTCACCCCATGGCGCAGTCGGGCTAATGCAATTAATGCCCAGCACCGCCCAAGAAATGGGAATCCAAAATCCACACGACCCTATTGAAAATATCGTCGGAGGAACTCGTTACCTACGATATCTACTGGACCGCTTTGACGGCGATAAAAAACTAGCGATCGCCGCTTACCGAGCCGGCCCCAGCCTCGTCGAACGCTACAAGGGCGTACCCCCAAGAAAGTCTACACGACAGTTCGTAGAACAGGTGATGTACATCGCCAACCAAGCCGCGTAGTCATCACTTGTAATGACTATTGTACTTGTGGCGAGCTAAAGCGTTGAGCGTACACTTGAGTGCACTCGTTCGCTGCATCACTCCATTAAGCTGTAGCGGAAGCAAGGCACGCGAGTTTCCGCGCTGCGCTCCGATATCAATATCGGCCAACACACCATCTGCTCCAGCAGCAACAGCAGCAACGGCCATATCTTCAACCGTTTCCGGGGAACTCGCCAGCACCGAACAATTAACCAAGACAGGACAGTTCGCTTGTTGGCGGAGTTGAATAATACTAGAGAGGTCTAGCAAGCTCGCCACATAGGGATCCGAACTCTGCATCCCATTATCGGCTAGAATCACTTTTGCCATCTTCCCTCTTTCAAGACACTCAAGCATAGAGAGAAATCGCTCAATGCTCATCATCGGGTGCCTGTTAAGAATGATTGGCTTTGCAAGGTAGCCAAGTTCACCGAGTAATCGATAGTCGCTCGCTAATTCCGGCGGAACTTCAATTACATCTGCATATTTCTCTAGTAGTGGAAGATCCTCTAAAGAGGTGATCTCAGAGACGACCTTAAGATCGAAATGCGCAGCAGTTGAACTCAACACCTTAAGGCCAGCATGAAGATGACGCTGAAAGTCATTTTTCTTCGACTCGGCCCAGTACGCTTTTGCTCGCACGAAGCGTGCACCGCAATCAGAAAGCGCTGTGGTAACAGCAATCATTTGGTCAAGGGACTCTACGTAGGCCGGCCCTGAAAGCCAGCTCACTCCACCACCGCCGATCTCAAGATCCTCCGAAAAGCTTACGGAACGAGAACGAGTATCTGTAGTGGGAGTAAGTTCAGGTATCTCGTTAGTATCAGCGAGATAATTCGAAAGGCGAGGCTTATTAAGCCCCTTATCGAGCACCGAAGAGGCAGTACTAAACTCACCTCTAGCATTGGGTTTTTTCCAACGAGACTGGAAACGAGATGCGTC
>QIGM01000009.1 GCA_003230795.1 bacterium | reverse complement strand
TTCGTTCTACTAGCCGGTGATATCTACGATGGAGATTGGAAGGATTACAGCACGGGCCTTTATTTCGTTGAGCGAATGGCTCTACTTCGGGAAGCCGGTATTCGTGTCTTCATGGTTGCAGGAAACCATGACGCGGCTAGCCAAATCACCAAGAAACTTCGTTTGCCTGACAACGTCAAGATGTTTGCCACAAGCAAGCCTGAGAAAATTGTTTTGGATGACTTGGGTGTAGCCATTTACGGACAGGGATTTGCAAATCGGGCGGTGACAGAAGACATATCGTTGGCCTATGAACAGGGCGATCCAAATTACTTCAATATTGGCATGCTGCACACCTGTCTTGATGGTAAGCCTGGTCACGAACCCTACGCTCCCTGCACGGTCGATGGGCTCCGTTCCAAAGGATATCAGTACTGGGCACTGGGTCATGTTCATAAACGTGAAGAGGTAAGTCAAGATCCATGGATAGTATTTCCAGGTAATATACAGGGGCGACATATACGTGAGACAGGTCCGAAGGGTTGTACGCTGGTGACCGTTGATGATGGCGATATATCTGACGTTATGCATCGCGATCTTGATGTACTGCGCTGGTCACTCTGCGAAGTAAATGTGACGGATAGCGAGACCGTCGATGATGTTTACGAGCAGGTTCGTAATGAGTTGCAGCAAACGCTTGACTCGATAGAAGGTCGGATGCTTGCAGTACGTCTGGTGTTGCAAGGCGTCACTGCTTCCCATTCTCGTTTGCACGCAGAAGTTGAACATTGGACGCAGGAGTATCGAGCTCTGGCAACGGGTCTTGGTGGTGCCGGAATTTGGTTGGAGAAGGTATCACTTAAAACACAGCCATCTATTTCTATCGACAGCGTCCTTGCGCGTGATGATGCGCTGGGAGGCCTGTTACGCAGCATTCAGGATATTGAGCTGGATGACGACGCGTTATTCGAACTTGCGAATGAAGTATCTGTGCTGCGCCAAAAACTCCCCGCCGAAATTTTAAGCGGTGAAGATCGTTATGATCCAACAGACCCACAACAACTTAAGATCGCATTGGAAGGCATCAATGACTTGTTAGTGAACCGTTTGATAACGGCGGAAAAGACGTGATGGAATCTTATTCATGGAAATAAGCCATCTCAATCTTGCTGCGTTTGGCCCGTTCACTGACCGATCATTAGTGTTCGATCAGGGGGCGGGTGTACTTCATATAGTCTATGGCCCCAATGAAGCAGGAAAGAGTTCGGCTCTTCGTGCGTTGAAGGCGTTACTATATAACATCGACGAGCGCACTTCAGATAATCATCTGCATGCCAATGATAAACTTCGTATCGAAGGGTGTGTGCGTGCTGCAGATGGACAAAAACTTAGTTTTGCTCGTCGTAAGGGACGCAAGAATACACTTTTGTCTCTGGAGGGTGAGCCACTCGACGATAATGTACTGATTCCATTTCTTCAAGGTGTAACGCAGGAACTTTTTGAAATGCTCTTCGGGATTGATCATCGTGCGCTGGTACAGGGTGGCCAGGAGATTTTAGAGCAGAAGGGTGAAGTTGGGCAGGCACTCTTTTCTGCGTCTTTAGGTACTCATGCGTTACATGCGGTACTTAATCAGCTCGACCAGGAAGCAAACATACTATTTCTACCGCAGGGATCTAAACCGAAGATCAATTCAGCCTTAAAAACTTATACGGATTTGAACAAGCAGATCAGGGAGCAGTCACTTTCATCTCGAGAATGGGACGAGCATCGCCGTACACTGGAGCGGACCACGAAGGATTTGGAAAACATTCAATCTGAACTTTCTGAGAATCGGCTTGAGGTCAATCGATTGAAACGCATCCAACGCGTCCTACCCAAGCAGGCCTTACGGTATGAACTTCTACAAAAGCTTGAAGCGTTGGGTGAGGTTATCGTCCTTCCGAGCGATTTCAGAGAGCGTCGCCAGAAGTCTGTTGCAGAATGGGAGACTGCGCACGCGATTGTCCTAAAGGCAAGATCTCGACTTGATGGACTCCAAGAACAACTTGATGGGCTCTCCGTGCGTCAGGAGGTGTTGGAACAGAGTGAAGGTATCGAAGCCCTCCATACTCGATTGGGTAGCTACCGCAAAGCGATGCAAGAACGGCCTCAAGTCGAGGCGGAATATAAACAGTTACGAACTGATGCTAAATCCTTGTTTAAGGATGTACGCCCGGATCTTACGCTAGCGGATATTGAAGTGCTGCGCCCGGTGTTTGCTAAAAGACAGAGAATTACCGAGCTGGGCAATCGAAATCCTATACTGGTATTGCGAGAAAAAAAAACGACTAACGACTTACGGAAAACAGAGGAACGGCTGGCAGAAGCAGGCAAGGAGCGCCAGAAACTTCCAGACATTGGATCATCCGACGCCTTGCGCAGAGCTATTGCAGCGGCAAGAAAGTCAGGTGATGTGGACAACGCAATCCAATCCGGACGGAGTGAGCTTGCTAAATTAACAAAGCAATGTGCTGCGGACTTAGCGAGACTCACACTCTGGACTGGTTCGCTGGAAGATATTCCCTGTTTACCCGTGCCTAATCGGGAGAGTATTAATCGATTTGAAGAGGTATACGCTGAACTCGATAAGCGTGTACAGCGATTCCGAGAAAAGCAGGAAGAGACGACAGAAGTATTGCGTGATGTATCGCGACGATTGGATGAGATGCAACGTGCAGGGTCAGTGCCGACTGAAGAAGAATTAATTTCACTTAGAGCAGCGCGTACACAGGCCTGGCAACTATTGCGTCGTCAGTGGATTGATGGGGAAGATGTAAATACAGAAGCAAATGCAATGGATGTTGAGCGTGCTCTTCCTGAAGCGTTCGAATACCGGGTGATCAATGCTGATGAAACGGTGGATCGTTTACGTCGCGAGGCCGAACGAGTTCATTCGCAGGCAAGCCTATTAGCTGAACTGGAAAATGAAAAACAACGCGCCGAGGAGATCGTGCAACAGCTTGATGCATGCACAGCTGAGAAAAAGCAGATCGATACTGACTGGGAAGTATTATGGGCTACCTGCGAGATTCAGCCACACACGCCGCGCGAAATGCGGGCATGGATGGACAATTTGGAGAAACTCCACGACCGAGTAGTGCAATTGAACACACTACGGCTGCAGGTCAGTGATCTTGATAATGTCCGTGACACACAAATTGAGCTACTCAAACAACAGTTGCAGAGCTTGAAGAAAGACGGTCCCGATACAGCATCACTTGAGGCCTTACTCCTTGAGAGTGAGGAAGTCGTTGATGAACTCGAGAAACTCAGTCGCAGGCAGGAGATGCTGGATAAGGAAATAAAAACACTGGAACGTGATCGGAAATCTGCGCAGACAGAGTGCCAAACTACGAGCAACGAACTTGATGAGTGGAAAATACAATGGAAAGAAGTGGTCGAGGGAGTTGGTCTTGAATGTGAAGTCTTGCCATCCGAGGCGGTCGATGTTATTGAAAAGCTCAGAGATTTGTTCGCGAAACTAAATGATGCGGAAAAATTGCAAATACGTACTAAGACTATTGATGGAGAAATAGAGACTTTCAGTGGTCAAGTCGACATTGTGGTTGCGGATATAGCTCCCGAATTTGAAAAGCTTTTGACGGAAGAGGCAGTAACGCGTCTCAGTACATTATTGTCAGAAAGTCGAACCGGGCAATCCCGCCGAAAGCAGATTGAGGAACAATTGCAACAAGCTCAACAGGAAATCCAAGATTCCGAGGCGACAATTCAAACCATGACTGAGCGTCTGGATGCGCTGTGTGCGGAGGCAAAACGGGATAGCCATGCTGAATTGGATGAGGCCGAACTCAGGTCAACAACATACCTTCGACTGAAAGTGGAAGTCGACAGTGTTGAAAAGGAGATCATAGATTCTGGCGAAGGTGCAACTCTGGTAGAACTTGAAGTTGAAGCAGAGGATGTTGATTCAGATGCCTTACCTGCGCAGGTTGAGGCACTTACGCAAAAGATTGAAGAAGAACTAGAGCCAAGACAAACAACGCTTGCTGAAGCTAAGGGTCGCGAAGCGAAGGAACTTGAACTCATGAACGGTAATGACGAAGCGGCTGTTCTTGCAGATCAAAGCCAGTCTGTCCTTGCTAGCATTCGGTCCGATGCAGAACGCTTCGTTCGATTGAAACTGGCGGCGCGAATTCTACGTGACGAGATTGAGCGTTACCGAAAAGATAACCAAGGTCCATTGGTCAAGCGTGCCAGTGAATGCTTTGCCGTGCTCACGCGTGGTTCGTTTGAAGGTCTCAGGACGGACTTCAATGAAAAGGATGAGCCTATACTTGTGGGTATTCGCCCTAGTGGGAAACGTGTGCATGTGGAAGGGATGAGTAACGGAACACGGGATCAACTGTATCTGGCGTTACGTCTTGCGTCGCTCGAGAAATATATGGAAAGCTCGGAGCCCATGCCTTTCATCATAGATGATATTCTCGTTGACTTCGATGATGAGCGTTCTAAAGCGGCGCTAGGATTGCTTGCAGAACTTGCTCTCAAAACACAGGTTATCCTCTTTACTCACCATTCACGGGTTGTTGAACAGGCAAAGAAAATACTGACTTCGGTCCAGGTGCATGAGTTGTAATTGGAGGAGATAAATGATGAGAAAAATAGGTATTTTCCATGAAAAATAAGGCTCCTCAAGCACAAGGGCAAATAGTTGATCTAGCCCTACATACGTTGGGTTGGAAAGCTTTCCAAGATCTCTGCGCACAGGTTTGTGAGGAAGTGTTACAGCGACCAGTGGCAATATATCGAGAAGCACAAGATGGTGGCCAAGATGCTGTTTTTCTCTTTAAAAAGAATAAGAAAGTTTCTGTCACAGGTACAGTGCAGTGCAAGTTTACATCCGACCCAAAGCGAAGGTTGAAACTTAGCGACCTTACTAGTGAAAAGGATAGTGTTAAAGAGCTAGTGGAAAAGGGTGAAGCAGATACCTATTATTTTATTACTAATATGGGTGTTGATGCCCCAATAGCTGTGGATGTTAAGAGAGAACTGAAGTCGCTAGGAGTAACGACTGCAGAGGTGTTTGGACGAGAGTGGATTTCGCAAAAGATTCGTGAAAGTTCGAGGTTACGCGCTCTTGTTCCACGTGTATATGGACTTGGCGACCTTTCAACTATTCTTGATATACGCCGTGCGGAACAAACGCAAGCGTTACTTGGCCATCTTATTCCTTCTCTGAGTGTATATGTGCCGACAACGGCACATCGTCAAGCAGTTCGTAAACTTAAAGAGCACGGTATTGTTCTGTTATTAGGTGCGCCAGCGACAGGAAAGTCAATGATAGCAACTATTTTGGCAACGTCTGCATTAGATGATGGTAATCATCGATGTTATCAGGTTGATAGTCCTCAAGAGTTATTGAACTGTTGGAACCCAAACGAGGCCGGTGGTTTTTACTGGATCGATGATGCCTTTGGTCCGAGTCAACTACGTGAAGACTATGTTGACGAGTGGATTGCCATAATGAGTAAGGTGAAGGCTGCGACTAGTCGTGGTAATCGATTTGTTTTAACATCTCGAAGCCATATTTGGAAGGCTGCGAAAAAGAAGCTCGGAACAAGAAATCACCCGCTATTTGCAAACAAGACAGCTATAGTCGATGTTGGATCGTTAAGTCCAGAAGAAACGAGTCAAATACTTTACAACCATATAAAGGCAGGCACTCAGTCTCCAAAATGGAAAAAAGAAGCAAAACGCTATCTTGGAGATCTCTCAAAAAAAGCCAACTTGTTGCCGGAAATAGCGAGGAGGCTTGGAAATAAAAGTTACACGGCTAAGGTCTCGTTGTCTTTGAAGAATCTCGAAAAATTTATCGCTGAACCGATGGAGTACTTAATAGAGACGATTGATGAGCTTAATGATATTCAGTTTGCTGCACTATGTTTGGTGTTCTTGAATCGATCTAGGCTCTCCGCTAACATACAGGATCATGAAGTATTGTCTCGGGTATGTGATAAATTTGGTGTTAGCCAGAATGAGATTGGAGACGCTCTAGAGCAACTTAAGGATACATTTATTGTAAAGAGAAATTTAAAAACAGGGGGCTATTGGTCATTTAGTCACCCAACTATTTCTGATGCAATATCGTCAATACTTGGAACGAGAACCGATCTTGTTGAGCTATATCTCCGCGGCACAAGCGTAGAAACTATCCTTTCTGATGTGGTATGTGAGGGAGCTAAGAAAATACGTGACGCTATTATTATTCCGGCATCACTAAACGATTTGCTTGTTGAGCGATTACTAGAAACAGCAGATGAGCGAAATATTAATCGTATGCTTTTTAGTTTTCTTAACTTACGTGTCTCAGAAAATGTACTTAAATCTTACTTGGATAAAAATTCTTCTGTGTTTAATCGTAATAGTTCATATGCATGGAATTTAGCCGATGATGACAAATTGCAATTGCTTGCACGAGCACATAAGTTTAGGCTCATGCCGGAAAAATTAAGGGAAAAGACAGCAAAATACATAGAGCAGAAAATTGTTGAAGATTTAGATTGTTCAGTTTTTGATAGTGATGATGTTCTTGGAATTATTCCAGCTACAAGATATTTTTCATTGGTGGTAAAGTTGCGAGCTGAAATTCAAGATGCTATTTCCGATCGAATAGTATCAATTGCTGACGACGCTGACCTAGAACAGGAACCGGAAGATAGTTTTTACGAAGTTGAAAGGTTTTTGTCTGATATGG
>QIGM01000488.1 GCA_003230795.1 bacterium | reverse complement strand
ACCCTCCCCACACCACCTAGCATGCGGGTCCGCACTAGGCGGTTCCTCGAAGCGGAGCAAGGTCGCACCAGAGTTGTTTGAGCGAAAGCAGCCCGAGTTCCTCCAGCCATTTATTGGGCATCGCAATTCGAGTCGCTGGAGTTATCGAGAGACGCCAGTAACTCTTACGACTGATCGCGTGTAGGATCGCCATCTTCAGAGACACCCCAAGACGCACAAGGTTCTTTACCTTCGTGCGAGGACGTCGCCACTGTTTCCAGTAGCACAGCCACGTATTCAGGACTTTAGACAGCGTGAGACTGGGAAGAGGTATGTTTTTCTGGTAGAAAAGGTCAGACCACGATTGACTGACCGCCCGATTCAAAATTGGCGGCTCACATTCTGGGTAGATTAATGTAACTCTGGGTAGATTAATGTAACATGGAACCTAGTCTATCTTGTTTAGCTACTTGCGGCGGCGGGCTATATCCTCACATCCAAAGGGAGTCTACTCGTGAAAGACGACTGGGGCTCTAAGCAATCGAATTCCGATACGATCCCCTATATTTAACTCTAAATTTAACTCAAACAGCCCCTTTAACGGAGCTGTTTTTTGCGCGACTCACTTCCCGAACTATCTTTCACATTCAGCGCGGCAATCACATGGCAAAACCAAGGTCTTTAGTTCAGCAAAATGGCTCGCAAGAGATCTCTGTTTCCGACTGGTGTTCACTTGGCAAGAAAGACTTTCAATTACTGAACTACGAAGAGATTTCAAAATCGGCAGTCGAAGTCCTAGACAATCTCAGTTGTTTCTCCCAAATCCATGCATTGTTTGATCGAGAGATAGACTTCGATTCGCAAGGTCAAAAAAAAAATCACATTTACCCTCTTCTTCTGGAAATCGCAGTGCTAAAGGACAAGCGGGGAATGACTTCCATTGACCGCGAGAAATCAGAATTTCAGTCGATTGTGGCAAGCTTTATTGGCGAAGAGATCTTAGCAGAGGATGAGGAGAATCCACACGTGAAAGAATGCCATGCGAAGTTCGGCCTAGATCTCGTGGAAGTCTGGCAAGAGTCCATCCAGGAATTGCTCGAAACAAATTACGATGGGAAGCAAGTACTTGACTTTTCAGCGCATCCAGAGGTCTACGAGAAAGTCTTAAAGATTTGCCATCTGTTCAAGGACGCTTGTCCGGCAGCTCGTTACGATGCATTGAAGAAAGCTAAAGGAATCATAGTCGAGGATGCAGGAGTCCTGATAACTGAAACTACTGAACAACACCGAGGGTCCAAGTCTTTTCCGTTTAGGCTACCGGAGTCTTTTCATGACCTGAACTCTTCAATTGAATTTTTCCAGGAGATTTTTGAAAAGAAAGTGCGTGGTGGTAGTGGTGGCAAGAAACGTGAGGCATTGATGAAACATCTTCGCCGCCTTGATGACGACTTGTACATTGTGCTAATTCCCTTTAGAAGACAAATCGACTTTGAATTGCCTAGTGGAAGTGATCTTCACGGTGTTGCCGAGAAATTTGGCCGACCCGGTGGTTGCTTCGTCGGGATGTTTTATGCTCCCCTGACAAAGGTCGGCACGCGAAGAAGCTCGCTCGAAGACGCATTGGAAGATCAGCGACGGCGCTTTCGAAAAGCGTGCGTTAGAGTAGGTTGGCTGCTTCAAGAATCAGCTATTGTGGAGGGGAAAATCAAAACGGAGCGAGAAAGAGACCTTCTCGATCAAAGCAAGATCATTCTCCGCCTAATTGGCCACGCTGTCCAAGCTCCAGTAGATGTAGCGTACAAAAACGTCGCAGCCAACGCAGGCTACTTGACGGGTCTGCCTTCGGGTGTGCTGAAAAGCACAATTGCTTCGCTTCGGCTGGGGAAGTTTTCGGTAAACGGCATCGACTTCTTAATCCGAACCGACAAACAGTTTGTGGACCCTTCGCTTGCCAAGCGAAAAACTGAAGAGTACCAAAAAAAACGAGTGAAACTAAATCACGTTATCGACGTCGTTGAGGATTTTGTTTCCCAGGGGTTCATGCTGGAAAGCGGCAGCAAGGCAAATATCGAGACTTATAGGTCTAAAAATGGCGATTTAACGAGAACGCTACCCGGCGACGAGGAAATGTGGTTGCTTGGTTTATCGATGCTTATCAGAAATGCTTCTCAGGCGGCGGAGGCGGCGATTGATTACAGCGTAAAGGTCTTCTTTTCCACTGAGCGCGAACACATAAAGATCCGTATCACGAATTCGGTCAAAGAAGCGATTCCAAAAATCCTACTTGACAGTATGAATCGCGTCTTAAACGGGCATCACGCTCAAGTGTTTACACCTGAAGTGCGCCGCGCAACCAAGAGGAAATCTTCGAGTTTGGGGCTAGGCATTATGACTGTGGGCCGTGTTATCGAAGTGCTAACGGACGACGAATTGCCTGCAAGTCGGCACGAGATTTCGGCAAGCTATGCTAACGATGAACAACAACTGAAAGTCAATTTTGAATTGAGCATAAGGGTACGAACTGGAAATGAGTAAGCAACTGTTCTATATTCTTGTTGTTGAAGACGAATCGCAATATGTCCAGACTCGAATCCCCAACCTTGCGCTTAGGGATGAAAAGACTGAAGAGTGCGAGGGAGAGCGACCCGAAGGCGAAGGCTGGCATTCGCCCTTGGTTGAAGAAATATTTCAATTCTTGCAAATAGATGCCAACACATCCAAAGACGAAGACGAATTTGAGGCAGAATTCGAACAAGGAGTTGGAAGTAGATCGAAGGTCGGCTCCAAAGAAATTTACGACGCTATCGAAAAGCTGCTCAAGGAGACGCCTCTAACCGATGCAGTGACACAAATTGCCTCTCTCCCTCACTTCAAAGAGCAAGTCAGCGGCAGCGAGGTGAACACTGTCGAACGATTGGTTGCTGGAAGTAACTCCGATGAAGTAAAAAGAAGATGGTACGATTTCGTTGCAAGTGTCCAGAAACTTGAACGAGCATTTCCAAATGACTCAAAATTTGGAATCGGTTGGTACGCGGTTCAGGAGCTGCTTGATCTTGTTGATCTGGGATTCAAAAAGAGCATTATAAAAGCTCTAGCATGGTACGGCATGCCGAAAGATGACATCCGTTTTTGTCTCGCGCGAAATGCTGCGGAGGCCGAGCTAGCGATTAAGTACGCAGAATCACTTCGCGCTGGGCGAGGGTTTGATTCTGTCATTTGCGATTTGAACATGCCACTTGGGCGTCCGGATCAATCCGAGACTCACATCGCAACGAATGGCACTCCCCCGCTTGACTGGACGATGAAAGGCGCTTTGCCAGGAGTGAATACATCTAGTGCAGAACTTGCTCTTCATGGGTTCCATGTTCTGGAGGTTCTAGCAACCGAAGAATTTAAAAACGAAAATCGAAGCACGATCGTCGTAAGTCAGTTCGCGGACGGTTCTGATATACAAAGTAGATATAAACAATTGGCAACTGAGAAGAAAATTCGAGTTGACGATTGGCTGAAGAAGACATCGGACGAGGGTGTTTCGCAATTCAAGCTTCGGCGCGCACTGGTGCCCTTTTACAGATATCTCGATCTCTTAAGCGGTGACTTCGTTTTAAGAAACGAAAAGGTCAAGACTATTTTTCGGCAACTTCTTCAAATTGCTGCGGACTCCTACCCTCGTACATGGTCAAAGGGAACGAACAAGTGTGCAAGAATTCTCTTTCTTGGTGACAAAGGGTCCGGCAAGACAAAGTTTGCGGAAATTTTTCCGCGACTTCTTGACTTAGTTTGCTGCGAACGGCGCAAGCTACTTGAAGGAATCTTGCTCAATTCAAGCACGAGAGAGAAGATTGGAAGCTTCGATGAGATCAGAAAATATCTTTGCGATGAAGTATCGGAAACCGACCCCGAAACGGGTCTCGGCGAAAAAAAAATTCGGTATAGTAAGGTACGAGATCAGCCTTCCGATAGCCTGATGGCATTAGACTTTGACTTCTCCGAGTACCGTGAAATATTCGAGCTTGCGTTGCGCGAACGTGATGGAAGGACAACGTCACGACTGGAGGTGCAAAATTGCGCTGCGCTTATTGGTGACGCCGGTCACGGAGGGCTGATTGACTTATTCGGTGCCAATGATGATGCATTTGTCGCCGGAGAAGGAAACCGCGGCGTTTTCGAAGTAGCGTCGCATTATCGCTACCCCTACCCAACAGATAGAACGCAATTTATTTCGGTTGAAAATCAACGGGAACTTCGTGTAGACCCACTGTCGGCGGGTGTTACATTCTTGGATGAATTTTCTGTCATGGATGAAAGGCTGCAGGCTGCTGTGCTAAACGCTATCGAAGATGGAACAGTGAAGCGGGAAGGTGGGCGAATAACGATCCCGTTTGCCTGCCATGTGTTATTTGCGACCAACGAAGGCACAAGTAGACTTCGCGACGACTTGCTGGACAGGATTACCTACGTTTTCGATATTCCTCCGCTGCACGAAAGACTGGACGAAGTCATACCCTTAATCGAGCTATTTTCGAGAAAGAAGAATGGCGACGAAGATGTAAAAATTAGCACTGACGCCGAAGAAAAGATACTGCGTGCCGTACGGCGGGGAGAAAATGACGAGAAGCCACTCATTGAGAGCGTAAGGCAACTCCGCCAGATTGCGAGCCTCTACGTTGGCGAAACGGAAATCACAGAAAGCAATCTTGGTGCGTTGCAGCGAAAAGCCGATGTGCGCGGGTTTAGCCTCGAAGATGAGCCTAAAGACAGAAACACACGTTCAAAGTGCAAATTGCAATTCACCCACTTCAGAAAGGAGCAATGTAATGCTGGTTCGTTGAGCGAACTGTTTGACCTCGAGTTTTTGCTTGCTGATTCGAATCTTATCAAAGCTTTGGCAAACCACTTTCTGAACCCAGCTCAGTTCAATGGTGAGATTAGATCAACGACGAGGCCAATCAAGACTTGGTGTGAACGGGCACACACGAAACTTGAGGCAGGCGGCTTAGGTATCAGCGATGGAATCCAGAAACGCAAGTGGCATTTTTTGTGTGCTTCGGCAGTGGTTCGTGTCAGCTCCCTAAAGTCGATGAGTATTACCCATCTCGCACAGCACCTCACTAGCAATGAGAACGGACGCGCAAGCGAATTCAAATTTCTTAGTACAGAATTATCGGCTTGCTTTGAAGAAGCTGGTTTATCAGTCAAGGTCTCCAAACACAGAACCTCGCTTCAAATCCTGCAACAGTCATTCCAGGAAGGAAGCGTGGCTGAATTCGACACAGCTGATTCGTCAAACGAATTCTTAACTTATCTCGAAAGACTGAGAGTTCACCTGGACTCTTGAGGTGGACCCAAAACCCGTCGCTTCCGTGACATCTAGAGAACCCTCCTGGCAGGATGAAATATCGGCAATTTTACCCCTTTTTGACCTATCCAGTTATTGGGGGTCCACTTCATCTCCTGGTAAGAGATCTGCTGCTTGATTTTGGTTCGGGCTACGTCGCCTCGGCGTCGTGGAATCGGTGGCTTTCGTAACGAGCTCGTAACGAGCTCGTTACGAGCCTTGGCTGGCTGTGACTTTGATGTGCCGCGATTGCGTGCATTCACAGGCGTTTAGGGTGTTTTTTGCTTTTGGCACGCTTCTTGCTATCTGGTTCGATTGACAAGTTCACCCCAATCCTGTGAGACGACAATGAATTCCAAATCCAAGCTTGCGATCGCCGTAGTTCTGTTAGGTGCTGTAGCCTTGGCTGCCTTTTATTACACGCGGGATGAGCAAAAGGCCGAAAGCTTCGACATTGGTATGGTGACTTTTGCCGGCTACGCCCCCCTTTACCTAGCGAAAGAAAAGGGGTTTTTCGGTGATCTTGATGTTGAGCTTCACCGAATAGATGAAGTTGCCAGTATTCGAGCGGGGATTTCCAACGGTGAACTTGAGGCCTACCTTGCGACTCCAGACATCGCTTTAGATACCAACAATCGGCCCCTGGGGAAGGCTGTTTGGGCGATTGATGAGTCGGCGGGCGGTGATGGCGTTGTCGTTTCCGGCGATATCGCAGATCTGAAAGATCTGCGTGGTAAAGCAGTTGGTCATGAGCCAGGCTTACCCCCAAGTTTTATCCTGCTGTATCTTCTGCACCAAAACGGGATTAGTGCTTCAGAGGTTTCTTTCAAAGATTTGAGCACCCAAGATGCAAACTCTGCGTTTGTCTCTAAAGCGGTCGATGCAGCTGCACTCTATGAGCCGTTTCTTTCGAGTGCAGCGAAGAATCGCGAGGGAAGCAAGGTGGTAATTAGTAGCGCGGACACTCCCGGCATGATCGTTGACTTGATCTTCGTGCGAGATGATCAGTTGGCAGAAAACAAACGTAGTGTTGAGAAAGTCATCACCGGTTGGCGTAAAGCAATCGCATTCATCAAGAGTAATCCAGACGAAGCCAATAGTATTATGGCCAAATCATTCGATCTGCCTGCAGATGAATTCAAAGACATAGTGTCAGGAATCAAATGGCTTGATCTTGAAGAGAACAAATATTTGTTCGGCGACGCTAGTGCTGATGGCCCGCTTTACGAAAGTTTCGATGTCGTGCGAGACGTGCTGAAGCGGCACCGCAAGGACGTCTTTGATGCCAAACGAGATGATCATCTGACGCGGGAAATGATCAGCGAACAAGAGTAGCTTGAGATCTATTTGGAATGTTTGAGTACAGGCGGTGAACTTTTATCGGTCTCAAGAGCAAGCGTTCTGCCAGTTCCTTCACTCGCCATTTTCAAGTCTGCCCAGGCTTTACACAATAATGTTCACATTTCGAAAACCCATTCCA
>QIGM01000051.1 GCA_003230795.1 bacterium | reverse complement strand
GAATCGTGGCTTGCCATCCGTAAGAGGAGCGCGAAGCTCTACATTTTTGTAATCTTGAGTTGGTAAGCTTTGACCGTTCTCATCAAGCGGCAGCCAAGCGAACTCCGTTCCGGAGTCCTCTATTCGTAAAGGCTTAGTATTCGGCACGTTCGAGAACTTAGCAGCCGAATCCAGAAGTGAGGAATTCAATTCATCAGTTGTGCGGCGGATTGATTCAAGTCGAGCAGCAAGAAGTGCGCAGGAATTGGAATCCGTTTTCTGGGTCGTTCGAAAGGATTCTTCACAGGTAATATTTTGTGTGCTTTTCGCTACTCCGGAACAGGAGCCGGTAGCACTACCGACTTCGACTACGCTGGAGAAAACCGGTGCGCTTTGAATCGAACAAACCTCATGGTCTTTAGGCACCAGTGATTTGATGTCATTCGTAGTAGGCGGATTTCTTCTGCCACTGCAGGTGGGAACAGAAATATTGATTTTTGGAATGGAAGCTAATTCGGTGAGGTCACCACAGCCCAGAGTTCGCTCAACTTCCTTCGGTTCACAACTAACGCTGAACTCGGTTGGAAGACGACCCTCCGGCACGCAAGCGATAGGTAGTTCGCAAGGCACTTGGCTAGGCGGAAGGAGGTAGGATTCGGTGGCGCACTGAATTTTTTCTCTCTCTAACTCAATGTACTCATCGTAGAAATATACCAAATGCACATCTGCAAGTGCGGCTGCTGAATTCGCGTGGGCTTTAAGATATGCGGTGACACTAAAGCTGCCTCCTCGTGGGACGCGAATTTGGTCGTGTAGAACCTTGCCTCCAGGGCAGACTGAGTCGCTAGGATCTCCACCCGTGGCTCCGCTAGGACCTCGTAGCCACAGATTGTATCCCTGTGGATTGGCGCCGATGGGGCCTGAATATTCGCGCCCGCCGAGACAGACGCGATGACTGCGGCCATTGGGACCGGGGCCAGTTATATCGACGAAGAGTCCGGGCCCTTGTGGAGCTTGTGACCATTTGACTATAGAGCTTGCGCCGCTTGGATCGTCTGAGCGTACTTGAGCTAGGAGCTTTATCGAGACGTATGCATCTGTGCGCCAAGATTCCACATCGGAGTCAGCTCCGGCAGCTGCGGCAATATCGCATGCTCCTCCACGACGATTGACGCAGCTCGCATTGGGGTCGAGCGCTTCGTCAGATGGTAGCGGTGGAACGAGGATCGGGCGATGGTTCAATGTGAGTTCTTGCCCGGGCTCAATACGTTGCTGGGCGGCAAGTCGTATCGGTTGCTTAAACGTCGTGGGCTGCGAAGCGATCCAGTCGTTTAACGCGAGAGACTCGTCTCTCGTTGCTCCAGGAAACGCGTGTTCGAGTTGAAAACGCGGTGGACCGAGAAGTGTTGGAGTGACGTCGGTTTGAAGTGGCGGGAGAACAGAAGCAACATAGTCGTTGGTTGGAACAAGAGCGCTCTCTATTGATACTGTTCTTGTCTCAAGCGGTATCTCAACTGCGTCGTAGCGAATCTCCCAACTGTCGGTTTCCAATCCGAGAGAATATTCATAGTCGGCGAGCGTAACAACAATCTCGTCTTCATCTGAAGCAAGGACACCAAACCATTCACTCTGTACTTCGTCGGCCGAGTCTATGTTTACTGCTAAGCACTCAGGGTCGCTTGGAGTAATACAGCGGGCAGTTAATCGAGTAGCTTCTCGCAGCGCGGCAGTGGCGCCGATGTAGCTGCTAAGATTGTAAAAGAGGAGAACAAAAAGAATTCCAGCTCCGCTCGAGAACAGCATCGAGAGAGAGAAGCTTCCCCTTGAGTTAGAATCCCCTAAGTTAGAATCCCCTGAGTTAGAATTCTGTGAGATACTTTTAAGACGAGGGTGAAGGTGGTGCGGGGAGCGCAACCGGGAAGAGGAAAGTAAATCAATTACAGTGGCAATCACAGTGGCAAACATCGTTGCTGTGCACTCCTTACAAACAAGAGGATTGCCCTAGAATTACAGTAATTTTAGGCAGAATCAAGCCGGTGGCGTTCTCTAAATACTTCAGCCACTTAGGGTCTTGTTGGGAGAAGCACTAGTTTCGTAGCAACTCTTTCGCACCAGTGACGATTAGTAGGGTGGCATCTATTAATCGCTCAGCTACGAGATTAGGACTATAATCATGGCACCTCAAGCTCTCTCATCTTCCACTTCTCCAGTCGTTCCGAATCAAGGGCTCACGCAAGCTCAAGACTCAGCGTTGTCGCCCGGTGTGGCCAATTCTATTTTGATCTCCAACTCGCAGTCAGAGAACTCCTCGATTAGCGTTCAGCAATTTGCCCCGCAAGGCTCCTCAGGACTTGAAACATTGAAGATTATGGCGGAACTGGTTCTAAAAAGTCTTGGGCTGCTTGAGGCTTCGTCTGAGAAGAAGGCAGAAGTCGTGAAAGAGCCTAGTATAGAAAAGCCTCATATAGAAAAGAAAGGGCCAGAGATTGAAAGCAAAGAAGTGGTCAGCGAAAAAGCGAGTCTTAGTTTTTCAGAAAAACTGACCAAAGATTTTGCTGATAAAGCGGGCGGTGAAATTCACGAGGATGAGCTGCAGCAGGCGATAATTGGGTATCAGCTCTATCAAAAAGATCCAGCGCTTGAAGGGCGCTACCTTGAACTGCTTGCTGCGGCAGGGGAGAAGGGACTCTCAACGTCTGAAGCCTGTGTCGATGCCTTGTGTAAAATGGTGCAAGAAGGTCTCTTGGAACCAGAAGAGGCCAAGTGGGTAAATGGCCTCTCTTTTCGAGCAGCGCAGCTAGATGCAGACCAGAGCGCCTTAGCGGGCGAGGGAGCCAAGTCCGGATATCTAAAAGTTGAGGACGCAATAAAAATTGCTGAAGCAAGCCTTGCTGGGATTCAGGCGGGTGGCGTAAAGGCGGAGCATCGTGAACTAGTCGCGCCAAGTTCGGTAACAACAAGTTCAGTAACTGCAAGTTCAGTAACTGCAAGTTCGGTAACTGCAAGTTCGGTAACTGGGGCGGAAACCTTCCGCGCTCCGTTTAGTGAGGAGCAGAGCGGTTTTCTTTGGAAACCCGTGTCCGAAGGCGATGGGAATCTCGTGGTCTTACTTCCGCAAAGTTTCAATGGAAGCATTGAATCGGTTTCTCTTTATGGAGGCGACTCTGTTGCAGACCTAAGTCTTATTGAAGAGGGAGCGTTTAGCGGTGATTCCGCGAACGGCAATCGCTCTCATTTTCGTTTCGACAGCCCGGGAGAGTCTTACGGGAGTTCCGTAACGCTTGGTGTCCGTCTTTCAGATGGGCGCAATATTGCTTTTGAGATAGGTAATCCGTCTCAGCGCCTGAGCTACTAAGAACGAAGTGTTAGGGCTTTCCGCTATTGCTTGTGAGCAATGAGCGAAAGCTTTCGCCTGTTTTGACGTAGCGGAGCGCGGTTTTCCCAAGTTGTTCACATTCTTTGTCGTCAAGAGTGCGAACGGCTTTTGCGGGTGAACCAATTATAAGGCTTCGTGGCGGAAAGGTTTTACCTTCAGTAACCAGGCTTCCTGCACCGACTAAGCTTTGTTCTCCAATCACACTTCCATCGAGAATGGTGGCACCCATACCAATTAAGCATTGGTCGTTAACGGTGCAGCCATGAAGAATCGCTCGGTGGCCTATCGTGCAATTCTTACCGACAATCGTTGGTGTTCTTCCGTGAGTGGTGTGGAGCAGGCTGTGCTCTTGGATGTTTGTGCCGCTGCCAACTCGAATCGGAAGTAGGTCTCCGCGAAGCACAGCGCCAAAGAATATTGAGACATTATCTCCGACTTCGACGTCTCCAATGAGCCAGGCGTCGGGCGCAAGAAACGCGTCGTTGCCGACGCGAGGTTTCTTGCCTTCGAAGTCGAGAATCATATAGTCATCACAGTATGAATTTCCGGTTTCTTTACGTTTGTTTCTAGCATCTATGGCAATCTCTTGCCTGTCGAGTGGAAAAAACCTAATCAGTTTTTACAGTGTTTTGTGATGACTATGTTTTTGTCCCCTTCGGGGGAAACGTTCAGGCGCCACGTAGGCTTCTCTGTTGCCCAACGCCAATAAAAAGAGCCTACGTGGCGATTGAACGTTCCCCCTGAAGGGGATAAAAAATATAGTCATCAAGACACAGCAAAACCCCGATTAGGGGTTTTTCCACTGAAGGCGGCTGACAAAGCAAGGGTCTTTCTCAAATCAAAGTGTTTCCGCTACAGTACAATAAATCAGGAATTTCTTTTAACGATGACTATATAACTAGGCGGCGAGCCGCTCTATCTCAGCGATCACACTCTCTTGTGAAGGCCGCATATGGGCTTCAAGCACTTTTGAGTATGGAAAAGGATGATCGAGACCAGAAACTACTTTCACTGGAGCATCGAGATAATCGAAAGCATTCTCCATGATGTAGGAAGAGAGCCAACTACCCACACTGGCAATAGGCCATGCTTCTTCGACTATGATTACTCGATTAGTTCTCTTTACAGATTCCATGATCGCTGCTTCATCCAGCGGTCGAATTGAGCGGATATCGATAACGTCGAGAGAGATACCTTTCTCACGGAGCGTGTTTGCCGCGTCAATACAAAGAGGAACAGTTTTCGACCAACAAAGTACGGTAACGTCGTTCCCTTGATGCTTGTTCTCGGAGGAGCCGAAAGGGATGAGATAGGTTTCTTCTGGAACCGGGCCTCGAACACCATACATCGCTTCTGATTCAATAAAGATGACCGGGTCTGGGTCGCGAATGGCCGTCTTCAGCAGACCTTTCGCATCATACGGTGTTGAAGGGACGATTACCTTCAGTCCCGGAATGTGAGCGTAGAAACTTTCTAAACTTTGTGAGTGCTGTGCTGCGAGTTGGTGCACGGAACCGCCTGGACCCCGAAACACAATCGGACAGTCGAACTCACCGGCTGACATGTAGTGAATCTTCGCAGCCGCGTTGATAATGTTATCAATTCCGCAAAGCGAGAAGTTCCAGGTCATGAATTCAATGATCGGACGAAGTCCCACCATCGCTGCGCCAACGCCAACGCCGGCGAATCCGCTTTCGGCAATTGGGGTATCAACAACGCGGCGTTCACCAAAACGTTCGAGAAGACCGCGGGAGACTTTGTAGGCTCCGTCGTAGAAACCGACTTCTTCGCCCATGAGGAAAACTCGTTCGTCGAGTTCCATCTCTTCAGCAAGTGCTTCGTTTAACGCTTCTCGTATACTGAGCTGACGCATTGCTCTGCTCTCCAATTACTATGCTTCAATGAAAACTAGGCGAAAGGGCCGCCGGTGTAAGTATAAAGTCCGACGTCTTTTGGATCGGGGTGAGGTGATTCGTCAGCGAACTTCACTGCATCCTGAATCTCGGCTTCGACTTCCTGCTTGATAGTTTCAAATTGACTTGTCTGTTCAGGAAAGTCTCTTTCGATTCGAGCCTTTGCCACGAGCACTGGGTCTTTTTTCTTCCACTCAGCGACTTCGTCTTTGGTTCGGTATTTTCCGGGGTCAGCCATTGAGTGTCCACGATATCGGTAGGTCTTAAACTCTAGCAACATCGGGAGAGATTCGTTTCTTGCGCGGTCAATCGCGTGTTTAGCGGCTTGATGGACTTCGACCACATCGGTGCCTTCAACCGTTGCTCGCGCCATTGGATATCCTAGGGCTCGAACAGAAGCGTCTTCTGTTACCATGGTACGAGAGAGAGGAGTGCCCATCGCGTATTGGTTGTTTTCTACAACGAAGACCACTGGCAAACGCCAAAGAGCAGCTAAGCACATACCTTCGTGAAAGGCTCCAATGCTCACCGCTCCGTCACCAACAAAACAGACGGTGACGCGTCCATCATTTCTGTACTTGGAAGCAAAGGCGCAGCCCGCTGCGATTGGAACATGTTGTCCAACGATTCCCCAGCCACCTAAAAAGTTCTTCTCTTTAGAGAAGAAGTGCATGGAACCACCACGACCTTTTGCGCAGCCAGTTTGCTTACCGAAGAGTTCAGCCATACCCGCTCGTGCGGTACCGCCTCGTGCTAAATACTGGGCATGGACGCGGTAGGACGTCATGATGTAGTCGTTTGGGTCGCAGGCATTTATTACGCCGGTCCCAACTGCTTCTTGACCTATATAGAGGTGGAGGAAACCACCGATCTTTCGCTCTGTGTAGGCTTTCGCTGCTTCCTCTTCAAAGCGACGCATCAAGACCATCTGTCGGTAGAGCTTGATCAGGTAATCGCCGTCAATTGAGTCTTGTGGAATCTGGGTGGGACTGTGGTCCTGCGCCATAAGTTCACTCGCCATATCAAATGTGCCTTCAGGGAAAGATGTCCCCCACTTTGGAATCGGTCTACTTAAAGATTGCGACCCTCTAAAACTCATCTCTTCTTTTCGTGAAGTCCACCGCAGCGAACAGCACTACTAAGTCTCGATTAATTCACATTGAAAAAATCAAGCAACGTTTTTTAAGTAAAGGGAGAAATAGCCCTTTTCGAAGCGAAAACCTTGGGCGGGAAAAGATGAAAATTCCCAAAGCAAAGCGCTAAAAAACATCCGAGGAAGTAAACGATCAACCTTGGTTTGTGTCAAGATTTAGCCCCGGAAAGGGGCAACGGGCGCTGAGAAAAAGGCCTCCGCCTGAGGAAGAGGAAGCACAGGCTCATTATTGCCGATGTATTCTGTCGGTAATGGAGGAATTGGAGCAGGAGTTGATACATTGAGCAGGGTGGGACGTAGTCCCGATCCGCAGTAGGGCGCGGTAAATTTGTCGAAAAAAGGCCCTTCCGAAGTACGGCTCAGTAGAAAGCGGAACC
>QIGM01000074.1 GCA_003230795.1 bacterium | reverse complement strand
TCTTTCGAAAACTCCTCTGCCTCTTTTTTTGTTTTGAATGTGCTATAATGAGCCCATTCACTGTAAGATCTTAAATTTTCATTTGACGTCCAAACAATAAAAGATGACATCATAATCACTTCCTTTCAGAAATATAACTGTCTTGTCATGACAGTCGGACACGCAATCCAGGTTACACACTAAGTATAACTTCTACTGGATAGCTTATCGAATGCTATGAATACCAAACGATAAACTACCCAGTAGTACAGGATTGTTTCAAACACCCATATAGGGCTTTTTGCGAAAGAAATAATTTCCTTTTAATAACCTCAAAGCTTAACCGTTAGGAGTGTCATCAGAAGAACTAATGTTGCTACATTAAAAATCCCCAAGACGTCCCACTAACGTAAACTTGAATATTAAACCTAATTACTCTTTTCCCACCTCCGAGGCCTGCGCCTTTGGACACACGATTCGAAGACGGTTTATTCTTTACCCAAAACTTAGTTTAGAAAGATCTGCTATGTGTTTTTATGTTAATGCCACAAAAACCTAAAAAACATCACAGCTTTAAACTCTGTTATGCATCACGGTCCTGCCTTATTGTCGTAAAATGATTGGGTTTGGGCGCAGAGAATCACCTGATACCCCTGAAGTTAGTTCTATGTAATTGAAATGATAGGGTTCTTGCGGACAGTCCCCTTATTACACAAATCGCTGAAACAGCTTCGGCTATGGCCTTAAGTGACTGCGTGCTCTCTGATCTTGCGTAGGAGGCTGATGTTGTCTGAGTGTCCGGTCATCTTCGCAGTAATTGCTCCTCTTAGAGGACGGCCAATCAGGAAGAGGTCCCCAACTATATCGAGGATTTTGTGGCGAGCGAGCTCGTCGTCGAATCTGAGTTTGGTGTTGAGAACTCCGTCATCTCCGATAAGGATGAAGTTGTCGAGTCTTGCACCTGCTCCGAGTCCAGCTTTATAGAGCCGTTCGACGTCTTTCATAAAACCGAATGTTCGGGCTGAGGCGATATTCTTGCGGAAGCTTTCGACGCTATCGAGTTCAACACTAACACTTTGACTTCCTACTGGATCGGGATAGGACAGCTCATAAGAAACGCTCAAGGTATCGGCTGGTGCGATGGTTAAGGTCTCAATTCCTGTAACCTGCGTTGCTGAAACTTCAAGAGTCTCTTGCACTGCAATTTCAAACCAATCTCCACCCTGCTCTTCGATACCAACTGATTCTATCACTGAACAAAACTGTTCCGCAGAACCGTCAAAAATCGGGACTTCTCCGTTGCATTTGATTAGCAGGTTAGAAACACCAAATGCATGCAAGGCAGACATTAGATGCTCAATCGTGCTCACCTCTGCTGTTCCAGAGCGAACGGTAGTAGCAAGCGTGGTAGAATCGACGGAATCAACGAATATTGGCGCAGGTCTCGATATCCCCATTTGCGTAAAATGCAGACCCGAGTTGAGCGGTAGTGGTTCTAGAACTAAGCCACTCTTCATACCGGTATGAAGTCCTTGGCCGTAAAGAATTACGCTCTCTTTGAGTGTTCTTTGCCCAAGATTACGCCCCTTCCAGCCGTCGGAAAGTAGACCAGGGTGTGAGGCTAGGCCACTGCTTAGGTTCTTTAAATCAGCGCTACTTGCGTCAACTGATGCATCTCTCGAGTGGAGCGAACGTTGCCTACGATCGAGAGCGCGAGCTGCGGCGCCAACAACACTTTCAATATCGAATGGCTTTTCAATGAAATCAGCAGCACCGAGCTTCATCGCATCAAGTGCAGTAGAAATAGTCGCATGTCCGGACATCATTACGACTTCGGAGTCCGGCGCAACCTGCTTAATCTTTTCTAATGTTTCAATCCCATCCCATCCCGGCATCCAAATATCAAGAAAAACAACATCGGGTTGGCATTGGGAAATTTTTTCAAGCGCATCAACACCATCGTTCGCCGTGATAGTATCGAAATTTTCATCGTCTAAAACGCTAGCAAGCGTAGAGCGTATACTGGATTCATCATCGACGACCATTATTAATGGCCTTTGAACAGTATCCTCTTTGCGCTTGAGCATTTCTCTATTACTCATGTTTCATTCCTGCTTAATGCGTTCTTCACTCCATCACCTACTCGCCAGCGATTAGAGTTTCAGAACTATACTAAAAACTCGGAGCTTGGACTTGGAAAGTTTGAGTCGAAGGAAATAGTGAGTGTTCGAGCTCGATGAGGATAATAGACAGGGTTTATGCACTAATACACAAGGGGAATCAAGCGCCGAACTAAGGGCGGATACCTGGCTGCAAATATTGTTCGTAGTGAAACTAGCTACTTAGCGGTAATACGGAGAGCGTCGAGTTCTTCCGAGGAGCGTTCCTCTGTCGACTTTGCGTTCAGCTCAGTATATTCGGTCCACTCTTCAGGGACATCGTCATCCTCGAATATCGCTTCCACCGGGCATTCAGGCTCACAGGCACCACAATGGATACACTCATCTGGGTGTATGACGAGCATGCCAGTGTCACCAGGGTTCCCTGGTTCTTTGTCGGCCTTTTTGTTGAGCTCGGGGTCCTCGAGATTATAAAAGCAATCCACGGGGCAGACCTCCACACAGGAGCGATCTTTCGTTCCGATACAAGGTTCTGCAACTACATAGGTCATAGCGATTTGCTTACTGTTATAGATTATTAAGGCACACTCACTCTGAGAGCGGGATTAAGCTACCAAAGTAGTTCGCACATAGTAAAGTCAAACTCGCCTAAACGAGCGCCCTTCGATGCACTGTCTCACGAAGGAGTAAAATGGAGGCCCGACCCGGAATCGAACCGGGGAATAGAGGTTTTGCAGACCTCTGCCTTACCGCTTGGCTATCGGGCCCCTTACCGAGTACGATGAGAGAGTAAAACCTAGATTGCGAGTAATTTACCTAACAAATACTCGCCCCACAGAGCAGTAAACGGGGGCCAGTAAACGCAGATTATCTGTTTTTACAGAGGGATGGGTATATAATTGTGGTAAACCCTCGTCAATACCTAGGAGTTGGCTAGTGGGTTCCCAGTATGTCTAGATAAGCTCCAAGCATCTTTTCACGATTAAACCGCTCTATAACGCTTCTCCTGCCCCCTTCACTGAGTTTTTTGCCTAAGGCTTCATTTCCGGCAAGTTCGGCAATACATTTCGCTAATCCTCTTGAGTCTTCACATTCGAAGGATAAAGCGTTTACTCCCGGCTGAATTTGCTCAGCTAATCCAAATACTCGGGTGGATATAAGTGGCACTCCATAGGCGAAGGCCTCCAGCGAAACCAAGGGAGCAGATTCCTCTCGTGAAGCCACGACCATTATGTCACTCGATATTATGTATGCCTCAACTTCTGGCGTCTCAGCCACAAACTCGACGACATCTGCTATACCGAGGCTCGCAGCAAGTTCTGTTATTTCTTCGAGAAACTCCCCTTCTCGCGCACCAACAATGAATGCTCGCTCAATTGGGAGACTATGCTCTTGAATGGCCTCCGCCACACCTCGAAGAAATACGTCCTGACCCTTTCGTTCGGTAGTGGTCCCGAGGATGCTCACTACTAGACCTGTACCAAGTCCAAGCTGCGCTCTTGCCTCCTGCCGTGAAAGTTGGGATTTCACCTTGTCTATTTGCTCCAAATCCACCCCGTTTGGAATCACTACGTCTGCTTTATCTCCTCGCACGGCCGAAAATACGGAAGACGTAGCCTCAGACACAAACACGCAGCGATCAACCTGCAGCAAGGAGTGAATAAACTCACACCGCAAGTTTGCTGGTAGATAGTGATAGCTTTGCAAGGGATCAGCACTTTCGTGTATCGCAAAAGTGTTGGAAATACCGAAGCGGAGCGCCAAGTCTATCGCCCAAAAACTATCAATTCCGTTCGCATAAACTAAGCTTGGTTGGAATTCTCTAAACACAGACTGCGCAAGAACTAAGCCACTGCGGTAGCGTTCTGTGTCTTGGTAGACAACATCAAGTTCTGGAACAAGCTCCACGCGAATACCCTTCGCTTCAAGAACGTTTCTTAAATCGCCCTCTCTACCACTTACAACAAGTATATCTTCAGAGGAAACCGAATTGTGTTCAATCACATCGCTAATGACATTTGCGAGCACTTTCGGAGCGCCCTCGACACGAGACAAATTATGACTCGCGAAAAGTATTCGAGAGCCTGAACGTCGATTACTCGTAATCACCTTCGCCTTGCGATGAGGCAGAATTCGAAAGATATGTTGTGGAATGCTCGTCCCAACGTCGAGCGTCCGCTTCGCCTGTGCAACTAATTCGCTCGCTAAATGCTCAAATTGCTGTGGTCCAATCACGACGGATGAACCGGAGTCAGCGTCTCTCAGCAGGCAGCGAATAGCACCAATTCGATTACCGAAGAACCTAACCGGAAGACTAATTCTCAACCGCGCTACTTTGGAAACGTCAAGGTCTGCGTTTTTAGATTCCCAAACAAGGCAATTCGCATAAGCTGGATCCGAAAAATCTATACTGCCACCTGCCCACTCTAAAGCGACTGTAGGCAGATCTAGACTCCGCGTGAGGACATCCGCTTCTATTTGAAGATTATCATCTTGATCTATTAGGACTCGCGAATAAGTACCGCTCAAAAGCCTGTCACATGGAGGGAACCAGCGAAGAACCGGACTCGAAATATCAAGAGTCTTCCCACTGGTAAATGCTACTTCTATTTTAACTCGAATGCCTTGCTGTAGCATGGAGTCTGGAATACCGGCCTGAATTACAGACTCTCGGAGAAGCACCCCTGAGAAACCAGCAAACTTGGCCTCTGAAAGGCCAGGTAAACGGTTCTCTTCTTCTGGGCTAGGCAGGCAACACGATAGCTCCTTAAGTAGTAACTCATTAACAGAGACCGTAATGTCGCGTACTGAGTCTTCTTTTAATGCAGCCCAACCATCAAGCTGCAAGATGGAATCACAATGAATCCTTTCGTAGTTCCAATTGAGTCCGCCAAGTGGAGCGTTTAAGCTCTCTAACGGTGGAGCGTGCAACGAAACATAGTTCGTAATCGTAGTTTGCGATTCAAATTCCAGTTTTACGGAGAGTCGGTATGTGCCGGGCTCGTGAATTAAAACACGTATGCAGTATTCAAACACCTCTCCCTGGCAGACCTGCTCTGGGTCGAGAATTTCACTTGAACCGGATGAAAATTCTATAGTCTCAATGGAAAGCGCTCTTTCGTTATCCGATAGCTTAAGCTGATAGCCAACAAATCCAAGCCCTGCCGCAAGAGAGGTTTGGGGGGTTGAAGTCTCCTCTATCAGCACACTGACATCGATCTCAGATTCATCCGCCAATTCTGGGAGAGAAGAACCGTTGGGAAGGAAAAACCAACCTTTGAGTTCAATCTCCTCAGCGTGGGCGGTGCTTCCGTCAGCAGGATGATCTAAGCGCGCGATAAACTTCCAGGGCAACTCACCCAGCTGTTCAGGCCTAAAATGCGTAAGTTTGTTCGGCGCGGATGACATAGCTCGCAGAAACAGATTGGTTAATCGATACTTGCGATTAAGGCTATATCAGGCGCAACGTAATATCAAAATTCTAGTATTTGAGGCATCTTTCACTGCTTTCTAGCGGTTACAACCGCTCGAAGTGGGGCTGGATGCCCTTCAACGGTCAAAGTCTCATCATTCGGATCTAGAAAGTCTTCCAAGCTTTCATACGGCGCAAGCTCTGTTCGACGCTGTTCCTCAAAATTTATTCTAACCGACGAATGGATTTCGATATCACTGTAGCCAGAACGAGCAAGCCAAGCACAAAGACTATCAGCGGTTGGCACAAAGAAAACATTTCGTGCCTTCGCGTAACGCTTCGGCGGAAATAGGCAATGTGGGCCATTGCCAGGAATGACTTGTGTCTCCAGCAAAAGCAGTCCGCCTTTTCTCAGAGGCTGTCCGAGAGTCTTTAACGCTGATAGAGGGTTGCGTTGATGGTAAAGAACGCCCATACACATCACGATATCAAAGCTGCTCTCCAAATTACTACAGTGCTCAAGACCGAACATCTCGTATTGTAATCTCGGCGACCTCGCGAAATACTGAGCTAGCTGAAATTGGAAGTAAAATAATTCAGAAGGATCGAAACCAAGCACACTATGGCAGCCTTCGGCAGCCGCACGAAACATGTAGTAACCGTTTCCACATCCGACATCGAGTATTCGCCGATTTCGCAAGTCACCGAGAATCGGTCGAATCCGTTCCCATTTACAATCGCTCCTCCACTCAGCGTTAATTTCCGTTCCGCCAATACTAAACGGACCCTTCCGCCAAGGGATAAGACTTTGAACTAGCTCCTTGAGTTTTTCCTGCTCGCTCTCGTCGAATCGTCCGTCGGAGTCAATATCAATGATTGAGTCTTCAACTACCTTGAACGCTTCGCTTTTAGATCCACTGTCTTGCGGAAGTCGCTTAAAGAGCTCCTGAACCTCTGACCAATGGGCTCGATCTAGAGAAGCGATCTTGGCAGAACGAATAGAGGAAAGCTCCTCGAAAATTTCAGGAGCACAGCATTGTTCTAGTATGTCGGGGGAATTTGTTTGCACGGCCTATTGTCGATTATCGCCAAGTAATACTCCACTGAGAGTCTCAACAATAGATAGATAATACCACCCAGCTGTTTCTCCACCAGAAGCCACAGAAACAGCAACTACGCTTGGCAAAGCAGCAACTTCAGGCTACCGTACACCCTCGCCCGATTCTTCTTCTCCTGATGACTATGTCTGCCCGATGGAACGTCTAAGAGTTAGTATTCTCCTTGTTACCATAGTCGG
>QIGM01000267.1 GCA_003230795.1 bacterium | reverse complement strand
ATCAGAAATCTACACCAAAATGGGCAAAATTGAAATTCCCATGCGCCTCTGCTGTGGGATCACACAAAGATGCGCTAAGATACTGTGATTACAGGTGATTATCCGCACGACAGAGGTCCTT
The DNA here is from genome assembly GCA_003230795.1 of bacterium. Taxonomy (GTDB): domain Bacteria; phylum Bdellovibrionota_C; class UBA2361; order SZUA-149; family SZUA-149; genus SZUA-149. The sequence goes on along the minus strand of QIGM01000267.1, from coordinate 6,715 downwards.
CTAGGGGGTTATAAGCTAGCTTCATTCGCTCGAAGAGCAAAGCCTAAACGCAAGCAAGCAACATCTCCCACAGATAAAGCCTTAGGCGAGAAGCAGAATAGCGCTCAGCACCTAGACTAAGACTCTGACCCTGAATAATATCTCGCTATAAGCACCTTCATGGAACCTTGCTAATAATTCCGAGACAAGTGTGAACTAAGCCGTATTTTCAGTACACTGAATCCGTAGCTAAGCCGTTAGTACTGGGGTAGAAGGTCAAAGAAAAAACTCGGAAGGATATGAAATCTAAACTACTTAAATTCTCCGCCGTCGTCGCCATTTTATTTGTCCTTGGTGGCGCCCTTCTAGCCTGGAATATCAATCCAATATTGGAGAAGTTACGTCCTCAGATTATCGCCACAATTACCGATTCTCTTGGTCAAAAAGTGACTATAGGTAAGATCTCGGCCAAGCTTTTTCCTAGCGTCGCGATTCAGATAGATGATGTGAGCCTGAGCGAGTCACCGGATGACGCATCAGTCGAGACCCTTCTTCTCGATACTTCCATATTCTCCTTACTCAAAGGGGAAGTTGAAGTATCAAAACTTAAGATAGTCGGCGCGCGCATCAATGTGAACCGCAAGGCCGACGGCTCCATGCAAATCGGCACACTGAATCTTGGCGCGAATGACTCTGCAACTGAGGCGCCAGAGCAATCAAGCACCCAAACAGAACCGACCACAAACGAAACGGCTCCAGATAGCACAGAAACAGTCGAGACAGACGCGAGTTCAAGCATCTCTTTCGCCTTACAGAACGCTGATATTAAGGATGTTTCGTTTACCTGGACTGACGAAAGCGTATCGCCTGCCGCAGTAGTCTCAATAACTGATTTCAGTGCAGAAGTGAGAGGCTTGAGCGCTGGTTCAAAAGGGACTGTGAAGATCCTCGCGAGCGTGCTTGGAGAAGCGGAAGAGAACCTTTCACTCGACGGCAGCGTTGAGCTTGGCGCGAGTTTGAGCGCGATTCCACAGGTAGACCTAGAGTTCGCCATTCAAAATATTGATTTAGCAAAAGTTTCTGCACTGCTTACCGCCTATGGCGCACAACCCAAGGAACTCTCCATTGGCGATCAACTCAGCTATCGCATGGGTATTAAAATCGACTCTAACGGCATTACCGTCTCCCCTTCACTTGATGCAACAAATGCAATGATCGCCTTCGGTGAGGTATTTAAAAAGGCGGGCAACACGCCCCTTACCGTCAACATTAAGGCCCAACCAAGTCTTCTCGGCGCGGTTCAAGCTTCCAAGGTCGATTTAGAAATTGGTGGAATTAAGGTTCAGGCACCGTTTAGCTTTAACGCCAAAGATGGCGTCGCAGCGACTTTGAGCTCAAGTCAGTTCCCGCTCGCGGCGCTCGGTGACTTCCTACCCAGTGTTTCAGATTTTGCTCTGGGAGGAGACTTGGGTTTCAACCTCAAAATACTCGCCCCACTGCCCGAGGAGAAAAGTGCCGACAAACTACCAACCCTAGACGGCACAGTTGACCTAAAATCAATTTCAGCTCGCGTGCCTGCGGTAGAAGGAGCGAAAGGGATTACGCTGTCGGACATGAATGGCTCTTTGCTGTTCAAGGACAATTCGATGACTCTCAAACCGCTGACCTTTGCTGTCGCAGATCAAACACTGCGCGGCGGTGTTCTCGTAAAAAATTTGAATAAGCCTACGATATCAGTCGCCATCGCAGCGGACTCGATCTCGCTTGGACCAATACTTAGTTCACTTCGCACTGCAGCCGACAGCCCAAGTCCGTTAGAGCAGAGCACTCTCAGTGGCTTAAAACTAGCCGCCACATATTCCCTCGACACAGGAAAGGGAAGTATAAAGCTCAACCTCGGCCAAAGTTCACTTGCCGGTGCCCCACTAAAGAGCCTCGCAGTAGCAGGGAAAGCACAAATGGGTCCTGACAACATGCCGCAGAGTCTTTCTGTTAAGGATGCAAAAATTGAAGCCTTCGGTGGATTGATTGCAGCTGATTTCGACCTAAGTGGTGGAGACCCCTTTAAGGGAAAGCTTACCCTTAGTTCACTACAACTAACCGAGCTCTCTAAAGTCGCCCTTGGTCCGGAGAGTAGGATCTCTTTGACGGGCTTGCTCGACACATTAGGTGCCTCCTATACAGGCAGTAGCAAAAATCCCCTTCCAAGTCTTAGAGCAAGCACCTCGGCAAAGCTTAGCAAGGGATCAATTTCAGGGTTTAATATTCTCGGCCAAACACTTGGGAAAATTGATAAAATCCCTGGAATCTCTGGCGCACTGGCTGGCTTTATCCCTGAGAAACATCGTCCGCTCATCGAGGCAAATTCTACAGCGTTCGATGCCATAACCTTTAAGGGTAATCTTGCGAAGGAGCACCTCTCAATCGCCGCTTTCGAACTTCGCCACCCACTCTACCTGCTTACCGGGAGCGGTGGCATAGGATTAAATGGAGTGGTTAAATTAAACGCACAGATGAGACTAACGCCACTTCTAGCTAAAGAGATGATACTGAAAGAGCCTAAGTTACAGTTGCTCGCTGATAAGTCTGGAAACATTGTCTTCCCGGTACTAATTCGTAAGTCCCCCGATGGCTTGCCTGTCGTACTCCCAGATATCTCCGGTCTCCTTCAACGCGCGGCGAAAAACACGGCAAAGGAAGCTGGGAAGAAAGCATTGGATAAAATTGCACCAGGATTAGGTGGGGCCTTAGATTCACTATTTTAGTGAGTCTGGGTGAGACCAAGAGCCTAACCGTTTGGACGAAAAGGATAGGACTGCATGGTTGTTAGTCTAGGGAACTCCCCACTTGAGGGTGTTGCGGCTGAGAGGATAGGTGAGCTTCACCGAATTTTACTCAATGGAACAGCTAAAGGCGGAACAGCAAAAGGCGGAACAGCGAAAAGCTCAGGAGAGACCGCCTCGCTGAGCGATGAGAACGCACAACTCTTCGATCTTTCAATGGCACTCTTCAACCGTGCTCCCGAAAACTATCTCAATCAGAACAGCCCCGACCTCATGTTAGAGGTCGCCCGCACCGCTCTTGACTGCTACCAGGATTTTCTAGCGTCATCGGCGCCTTTTCTTGTTCGCGTATCAACTAGAAAGGAAAACGGAAACTCAAGAGCGGCAACTATTATCACAACGGCAATCGACGACCGACCGTTTATCGTCGACACGATTGACGAAATACTGCGAGACAATGCATTAGAAGGCAGCATCTACCTTCATCCAATACTTAAAGAGACTACTAATCGCCATATCTCTTTAAGTTATCTAGAGCTTGAGTACATTGACGACCCCAATAAAAGAGAAGCCTTAAGTAAAAGTATTTCAGCGGCATTCTCTGATCTAGTGCTCATCACCGATGACTACGAGCCCTCACTAGATCGAATAAATGAAGTCGAAAGTCGGATTAAATCTTCAAAGCAAAGTGCCAAGGATACTGCAGAGGAATCGATCGCCTTCCTACAATGGCTGCGCGACGATGGCTTCGTGTTCTTCGGGCATCGCTCCTGGAGACAGAAAGCAGAGCAAATCGTCACCGAAGAGAGAGACCTCGGGCTTTTTCGTAGCGTTGATCCATTTGTCTGCGCGCGCCTCGATGACGTCCGTCATGACGCCGAAGCGATGCTCAATTCAGAAGAATCTATACAGTTCTCGAAAGTTTTATTTCGCTCTCGGGTGCATAGACTAGCGCGGCTTGATTTAATCACCTTCCGAACATTATCTCCAGACACGGGATCTTCAAACAAGGGCAAAGTTCAAATTGATTCGTTCCTTGGGCTGTTCACCTCGAGAGCTATGAGCCAAGCTGGCTCGGCAATACCATTGATTCGAAAGAAGCTAGACGCCTTTCTCTCGACCCAAGGATGCCTACCTAACTCTCATGACTACAAAGAGATCGTCTCAATTGCGAATAGTATTCCGAAAGCGGACCTTTTTCGCCTTTCCGTTCAAGCCCTTGGCGAAGAGATCTTGCTCGTCTTTGATTTGCAGCGCAGAAACGAAACACGCCTCCGCTTCTCTCTTGGAAGCTTCCACCGGTTTGTAAATGTCAGTGTCGTGCTACCGCGAGACCGCTTCTCGGGTAGCGTCCATCTCTTGATTAAATCGCTCATCGAGAAAGAGATCGGAGCTGAACCAGGCACCGCAGCGTCGCAGCTCTCGGTAAGCGACTACCCGCTTGTTGCCATTCGCCTGCTTGTTCCCAACCATAGCCGAGCATCGATTGCGCTTGACACATCAAGCTTAGAACAAACCATCACGGAACTCACTCTTACGTGGGACGATAAACTCACCCGCGCACTTAGAGTCCGACACGGTGACGCGAGCGAGCTGAAGCTTCTTTCCTTCTACACCAAGGCATTTCCTGAAGCCTACAAAGCAAGCAACACACCGGATGCCGCGGTGATTGATATCGAGAAACTAGAGCAGCTTTCCGTCGACAATCCTCTTGATGTCACGCTCGAACCAGCACCAACGCCTGGCGAGGAAGGACTCTACCGCTTACGTCTTTATAAGAGAGGTGAAAGCCTTACACTTAGTGCAATTCTTCCTTTCTTGGAGAACGTTGGATTTAACATCTTGAGAGAGACCGTAACCCCAGTCGCCACTGAGGGATCCGTTTGGGCCGCAATTTATGACCTCTATGTTCTCCCCCCAACCGATGCCAATATAGATGAGGGAGAGCAAAGCGAAACCCTCCTTCTAGGACTTCGACAAGTCCTCCAAGGGTATGCCGAGAACGATGCTCTCAACCAACTCTTACTCTCGCCGGGTCTGAACTGTGAGCAGATCGCCGTTCTACGTTCGCTTGTGCAATATCTGTGGCAGATCAAAGCTACTGCCTCACAAGCCAGCCTTGCCAGCGCCCTTGTAAAAAATCCATTGCTCGCTCAGTTGCTGATTGATTATTTCGCCAACAAATTCGACCCCGATCTTTTCGTTGATAGTGCCGAACAACGAGAAATCGCGCTTGACGAATTATCCAATGCCTACCGCATCGCGCTAAAAGATGTCTCAAAGCTCACACACGATCGCGCGCTGCGATCTTTACTCAATGTCGTTGATGCGGCTGTCCGAACTAATGCCTTTCAACACGAGAACTCTCTTCGCATCGCACTTAAGATCGACTGCCGACAGATTACAAAAATGCCCTCACCCCGGCCCCTCTACGAGATTTTCGTCAGTAGTCCAGAACTCGAAGGACTACATCTCCGCGGTGGACTAGTGGCACGAGGTGGACTTCGCTGGAGCGATCGTCGAGACGACTATCGAACGGAAGTCCTCGGATTAATGAAAACTCAGATGGTTAAAAACTCCATCATCATTCCGGTCGGTGCTAAAGGAGGCTTTGTCGTGAAAAGCCTTCCAGAGGATCCGGCTGAAGTTCGGCAAGAAGTCGAGCGCTGTTATCGTATTTTCATTCGCTCCTTACTTGAAGTCACCGACAATCGAAGCGAAAACGAAATCGTCCCACCTTCGCGATCGGTAATCTACGATGCGCCGGATCCGTATTTTGTTGTTGCCGCTGACCGAGGAACAGCCACGTTCAGCGATGTGGCAAACTCAATCGCTGAGGGTGAGTTTGATTTTTGGCTTGGAGATGCTTTCGCCTCAGGTGGAAGTGCAGGATACGACCATAAGAAATATGGCATCACCGCTCGCGGAGCCTGGGAAGCGGTCTGTCGACATTTTCGTGAAATCGGCATTGATGTGGATACGCAAACTTTCACTGTGGTCGGCATCGGTGACATGTCAGGAGATGTTTTCGGAAACGGCTTGCTGATGAGTCCTAATGCAAAGCTTCTTGCCGCGTTTAATCATAAGCATATTTTTTTGGACCCTGACCCCGATCCTGCGATCTCCTTTGGAGAACGCACACGACTCTTCAACTTGCCTCGTTCCGGATGGAACAACTACGACCAATCCCTGATAAGCAAAGGCGGTGGGGTTTTTGACCGCTCGTTAAAGGAAATAGAGCTAGGTGAAGAAACCCGAGCGGCCTTAGAGATTTCGGAGAACGTGCTCTCAGGAGAAGAACTTATCCGTAGAATCCTTTGCGCACCAACCGATTTGCTCTGGAACGGCGGAATTGGAACCTACGTGAAAGCCTTCGAGGAAACACACCTCGATGCAGGTGACCGAACAAATGACGACGTTCGCTGCAATGCGCGCGAGTTAAGGGTTCGAGTTATCGGCGAAGGTGGAAACCTCGGACTCACTCAGCTTGCTCGCATTGAGTACTCCCGAATCGGCGGGCACTGCAATACCGACGCAGTCGACAACTCTGGCGGAGTCGCCCTCTCTGACCTTGAAGTTAATATGAAAATTTTGTTTCGAGAGCCAATGCGGCGTGGCGAATTAACGATCGAAGAACGTAATAAACTCCTCATGTCATGTGTTACAGAAGCCTGCGAAAAAGTAGTGACTCGAAACCGAACCCAAACGAAAGGGATCAGCCTGGCCGTTCGTCGCAGCCGAATTAATATTGGTTACTATCGGGGCCTCATTGACTCCTTGGAGAACGAAGGACTTTTAGACCGAGAAAAAGAATTCCTTCCCGACGACGAAACTCTCGTAAAAAGAAGCGCGATGAAAGCTGGACTAACAAGACCAGAACTCGCGGTGCTCATCGCCTTCACAAAGATGTCCCTTTATAATACAATTCTTGACTCAGAACTGACGGAAGAACC
>QIGM01000444.1 GCA_003230795.1 bacterium | reverse complement strand
CCGCTTCGGCAATAGGTAGGAGACCGTCTGTAAAAGGCTGCTTCCAAAGATTCGACACGTTGACAACGAGGACACACATCAAAAGAAACACGCTTCCAAGAACCGGAAAAGCTCCTAATGTTCGAGTGAACTGCGTAAAGGCATAGCCAAGGTTTCCAAGTGATTCGCCTCGACTCTTGGCCTGCCCCCAAATGGATGCAATTCCGAGTCCGAGAAAAAAAAGTGCGTAGGGAGCTACCTCAAGACTAGCAAATGCGAAGATGCTTGAAGCGAGAGCAAGAATGACAATTCCTCGAGCCGCGCCCTTCGGGAACGAATGCCAGAATGCAGCGAACACCAGCAAAAGCAATACAATAAACGCAATCGGATAATGAAACACTGTGCCAGGATTGAGGCGTAAACCAAGATCGAGCGTCAAAAACTGCAACATCTTCTCTCCGGCACTAATAAGCTGAGCACCGAAATAAGGTGTCAATAGCTGAGAAAAAAGAATAACACCGAAGAAGATCGCTGGTCGGCGGATACCGGCATCTGGATCATCTTCGCTTCTCTCAAAGAGAAGTACGCCGGCCGTTACCAAGAAAATAATCGAACTAAAATGGACATTGGCGTAGAGAATGAGTAGCAGCAAACAAACAAACGCCTCATACGGGCGAATTGAAAAATTACGCTCTCGTATGGCAAGCACTCTTTCGCAAAGTATCGCGAACAAGGGATAGGCAAGAAGCTGTGCGCTGAAATCGTTGGTCGTGTAAATACCGCAGCCGACTAAAGTCGTCAGTAGCCCCGCAATAGCGAAGTCCTTCGTCGCTCGCTGATAGCAGGCCATTAGCGCAAGGAAGCCAAGAACCAAGAGGCTGAGTTTCAGGATAATAAAGGACTCATACCCGAGGAGCTCCTCCCAGAAATTTAGCAAAAGCTGAAAGCACCAGCTTGTCGAGTGCCAGTCGACGCCCGCGCCCGATAAGCTCCAAAGAAAGGCGCGCGGGACTTCACCATGTCCGCGTATCCAATTCCCAATCGTAAGATCCTCAAAAAACTGAGGGGCACTTATGCTGGTGCAAAGATAACTGGCGAGTCCGAACAGACAAAGGAAGCCAATAAAGTATTGCAGCGACGGGCTAGCTGCGGCGATTTTCGCCGGTAAGTCTTTAGATTCTTCCTGGTTTTCTTTTGGCTCGTCCATGAATTATTTAACATTACTTTGCTATGGATTTTCTCAAGACTCTCTCTGTGATATACCCGAGCTCTATGAATCGAGCTATTAATTGCATCACAGCCTTATTCTTCGCTCTCCTTCTTGGGGGAGAAACCGCATCTGCCTGCCCAGATATCGATGGTTTGGCGGATATCAATTGCGACGGCAAGGTCCAGATTGTTTGCTTTGGTGACTCCATTACCTTTGGCCGATCCGATGAGCTAGAAATCGGTTACCCTGGACGCTTGCTTAACATCTATCCGAATACCATCGTAGTGAATCTAGGCGTACCCGGAGAGAAAACTCCCTCCGGAAAAAGACGAGCTGCGAGACAGTTTGCGAGCTTCGCTGATACAGACTTCGTAATCGTACTCGAAGGGATCAACGATTATTTCATCGAAGATAGAAGCGCGAATCTAACCAAAGACAATATTTTGAAGATAGTACAGTCCGCGCAAAATATCGGCGCAGTAACTTTGCTTGGAAACCTCACGGCTATCCGTCGAAGCGAGCAGCAAGGCTGGGTGGATGCGGTTAACGATAGGTTAGCGCCGCATCATCAGATTGACTTTTTCTCTCTCGGAAACGGTATTATCAGCGGGGACCTAATACACCCGAACGGTCTGGGATACGATCAAATGGCTTTCCTCGTATCGCTTACCCTTCAAAGCGCGTCGGTCACGAACAGACCTATTGATACGGACTTAGACGGAATATACGATTTCGCTGAAGCGCGTTTTGGAACAAATCCTTTTATCGCTGATACCGATCTTGATGGTCTCGCTGACGGGCTAGAAGTGTTTACCTACGGCTCAAGTCCCTTACTGCTTGATAGCGACGGCGACGGTTTCAGCGATCCTCAAGAAGTAGCTATTGGGGCTAATCCCGCGGACCCTCGTCCATCACCACCGATAATCTCTACGCTTGAAGTAGTCCCACCTCAGAGCTAACTCACCGTTTAGCGTAAAGAGAGTTAACTCACCGCTGAACGTAAGGACTGAAGTTGCTGAAGTTGGAAGCCGTAAAAACGGCCCAGCGCTGATTCCGCAAAAGACGGATTAATTCCCGTAACCACTGCTCGCGCATCGACATAAACGAGAAACACCTGCTCAACGAAGCGCTTTGAAGAGTCGACCTCTCCGGTCGAAAGAAAAACGGTGCCCAATGGCTCTGCATAAACGCTTGGAGCCTCTGCGTTCAATTTCTCGCGAATGTAATCTGCTCTGCTACGGTATGGATATCCTTCAATCAAGGCCGACTGTGGGAAACCTGAACCGCTACCAAAGGCTGTTGCAATTCGCTCTGCGCTACTCGGAAGCAAGTTCCCAGTCTCAGGATTAACTCTGAGCGAGAAAATACTAACCTCAACAGCCTCCGTTGGACTCTCAGACTGAGCACGCTGCACTTGCGCTTGTAGTGAAGAAGCCAAGTGCTCGGCCAAATCCTGCGCATCTCTTGCGCTCAGGCTTTTCTCAAAGGCATTCGATCTAGACCGAAGCGCAAAGCCCTGCTCAGAATCGTATTCCGTTTGCAAGCCGGCGCGTATGCTGTCACGCATTCTTGCTTGCTCAACTAAGGTCAAACCCCCATCTGTCACGGCAAACAAAAAGAATAGGGCCAGTGGCATAAAGAGCACAATATCAATAGCAGCGTTGCCTTTCTCTACGCCGGTAACGGAAGTTTTAGCGTCGAAGAACATATTCCTCTCCTCGCTGAAAGAACTCAAAGAGCTCTGTTGAAAGAAGCTCCTCAACACTTCGCACACTAGTCAGCTTAATAGTTCCTGAGTCTAGTTCTCGAATTCCTCCTTCAGCTTCCTCAAGAAGTGATGCACGCTCCTCGCTTAGGCCACTATGATGAAAGCTTACTATGATTAACTCAGCGTTTAGGGCTTCAATCTGATTCACGACTTCAGCGAGACCTGGCACATCTCGCTGCGGAAGAATGTCGGTAAATAACAGTATCCGTCGCTGCGGGCTTATCGCTAAACTTCCACGCGCCGCTTGCTCCTCTGCTGAGGGACCCGCCCCAAGCTGAATCATCGCCTGTTCCAATGCCGCAAGAATATGAGAGCCGTCTTTAGAGAGCTCCGTGCTACGACTGGCTCGGTAATAAAGAGCTTCTCGAAGAGAAAGGGAGTCAGAAGAAAAGCAATCCTCCAGATGACCATTCGGATACCACACAGCCCCCCAACCGTTGGAACGGAAGATACTGGGACATGTTGCCTCAGCACTGCGGGTAGATGGAGAACGAAGACTTCGCGCGGGAAGCTGGTATCTATCCTCCGCGCTGGTATCTGGGTGCGAGAATAAAAGACAGGTTTCATCGCCGAAGAATGTTTCCAGCTCCATACTTCTAAACCAACGTGCTTCTGCACCCCGTGAAGCAGTTAGAGAAACTCGCCTCGAGACAGCGTAGCCAATCTGCGCATCGTCTCCAGGAGTAAAAACTAAACCAACACGAGTATTGGAAAAGGCTGACAGCCTGTCGAGAAGTCCTATCGCTGCTAACTTAAGTGAAGAGTACACTGGATTAAAGCATGACTGCGTGGCCCAGCGTCGATACGTGTCGCTATTCCAATCGTTCCACCAACTTGGCCAGTAAACGCCTTCACCAGTGTCGGGTGGCAGTGGCACGCCTTGCGGGCGTGGGTTAGAGACGAAGTTAAAGTATTTACTTGCTGGCCAGTCTAGGTCGTTTCCCCAGGCGGCTCTTGCAGGAGGACGAAGCGTGTGACCATCCGCAAAAACAACAACTAAGTCCTGCGGCACACGAGCTGCCGTAGAAAACTCACGAACAGCGAAGAGTTGAGCTTGAGGCAAAAAAGTATCAAAGAGCGCTTCTTGGCTACCTGCAAGCGCCAAAGAAACACTCTCAGCATCTAGAACTATTATCTCTTCGCCTGAGTCCCCTCGAGCTATCTCTAGGTCTTCGAGTGAGTCCGCGTTACGACGAATAATCTCAAGCGCGAGTTCTTGGTCCGGCAAGGCTTTGACGGCTTGCAGCGCTATTCTATCGGCCTCTTTTTGTGCACGTTCGCGCAAGGACTGAAAGCCTGAGACATCAACAGCAAGCACTGTAATGCTCAACGCGATAGGAACTATTGCAAGCACGAAGAGTGTTGCGTTTCCCTGCTCCGGAGAGCGGTGCTTTCGGTGCTTAAAATATGAAGATACTGCCTTCAAACTACTGTCCTTGCATTTACTATTAAGTCGCAAATATTAAAGGCATGCTGTCTGTTCAAAAACTTAAAAAAAAAGAACGTGTAGATACTACTAAGAGTTTGCCGATAGCTTGTCTTCACGTGAAGCGAGAAAGGCTTCGTAAAGCCCAAGCTTCTTCAGTTGCCAAATCATTGAAGTACCTGGATGCCATTCGGCGAAGCGGCCTAATTGATAGATAAGCTCCGGATTTGCAAGAGATTGTGGCAATCCGCCAGAACAAACACGCACCACTTCTTCAGCGACGGTTGTTTGCAATTGAACTTGGGATTCAAGCGAATGCCAACCCATATGATCGGTGAGGACGAGTCTTGGATGGGAACGAAGCGGATGATCCGCTGCCGGTGGCTCTTGCTCAAAAACATCAAGGCCCGCACAAGCGATCTGGCCTCGATCTAAGGCTGCCAGTAACGCGTCGGTATCAACAAGACCCCCTCGCGAAGTATTCACAAGAATGGTCTCCGGCTTCATTCGAGACAAAGAATCAGCATTGATAATATGCGCCGTCTCGTCGGTAAGAGGAGCATGAAGACTGATGTAGTCAGCAGCGGAACAGAGCGTGTTGAAATCAACGAGTTCGACTCCTGCTTCCTTTGCGACTTGGGGTTCGATGTAGGGATCAGAGACAAGAACGTTCAAGCCCCAGCCCTTCATTTTCTCCACAAACATTTGACCGATATTGCCAAATCCAAGAACTCCGAGAGTTCTTCCTCTCACTCTGCGTATAGGAATCGGGCGCTTTACGTCCCAACCGCCTTCGCGCATTTTTCTGTCAGAAGCAGGAATCTGACGAATACAAGATAAGAGAAGAGCCGTGGCTTGATCCGATACTTCGTCAATACAGTAGCCGGGCACGTTGACCACAAAAATACCGGCACGAGTCGCGGCAGGGACGTCAATATTGTCTGTGCCCACACCGTAGCGCGTAATTATTTTGCAATTGGCGAAGGTAGAGAGCAGATTTTCATCCGCCTCAATTCTGCGAATCATAATCGCTTCGGCGTCTACACACTGCGCAAGCGCCTCTTCAATGGGGAGAGTGTCGGTATCGATGAATTCACCACCAGCGGCAGTGACGATTTCTCTCTCGTACTCAGAGGTCTCGTAACCGTGCTCCACGAGCACTGTCTTAAAGCTTGGCATCGGAGAAGTCTCATTAAAGATTAAAATAATCTGGAATGATACACTGCGCCAAATACTTAATCAATGCAGGGACTGTTGAAAAACAGTCCCATAAAGCTCTCCCCCTCACCACGCAGGCCCTGCATGATTAATGGGACTACTTGCAATTGACATGTATATACATTTTGTATATACTTACTCAGGTGAGCGAGAAAAAGAAGAAAATCCCCATATCCCTGCGAATCGACGAAGGCGTTCTTTCCTGGTTTCGGCAGCGTCATCCAAAAGGTTATCAAACCTTGATCCACTTAGTTCTGGAACAGTATGTCATGGAACAAACACGCAAGAGCGCTCGGATCGAAGGTAGGGCACAGGAGCTCTTCCGTCGCTATCATGCACAATGCTTTTGGCATATGGATCCGCACTTAGTAATTGATTCTAGCAACCTAAACCTCGTTATTGCTGGGCTTGGTAAATATGGTGGCCGAAACGGCCTACTACTGGCGGAGGAGCTGTGCCAATAACAGAGTTTCAGCGAGAAGTTCTTGCTCTACTAAAGTTGCATAGAAACCCAAACAGCTATGTGGCTGGCGGCATCGCAATACATCGCTCAGATAGCTCTACCCGCCATTCAAATGACATTGATTTTTTCCACGACACAGAAGAAGCGGTGTTTACAGCGGCTAAACATGATCGAAATCTATTAGCGAAAAACGGCTATTCAGTTGAAACCGTTCTGGCGCAGCCTAGTTTTATTCGAGCTGTGGTTTCTAAAAATAATCATTCATTGAAACTAGAATGGGCACGAGACACAGCGTTTCGATTTTTCCCTGTGATTGAAGATGAACTACTTGGATATAGGCTGCATGATGTAGATCTTGCTACTAACAAGTGCTTGGCTCTAGCAAACCGAAACGAAGTACGTGATATAATCGATCTAGTTCAGATACACGAAGAAACGCTCTCTCTCACGGCTACGTGCTGGGCAGCTTGCGGCAAAGATCCTGGGTTTACCCCCGCCCTACTGATTGATTGTATGAGGAGGCACTCCATTATTCGATCTGAAAATCTTAGCGCTGAATCGTTAACCATAGAAATTTCCGCTCCAGAACTTAAAATTAAATGGCTAACGCTCTTGGATACAGCAGCAATGGAACTAGAAGGGTTTTCTGCAAAAGATTTAGGCTGCCTATTTTTGAACTACGACGAAACAATCGTGCACTCACCTCTAGCAAAAGAGGTCTCTCAAAAGCATCGGCACTTCGGAACCATAGGTGGAAGCTGGCCAAAATTAATTACATAAGTAAGCTTGAAGGCTTTGTC
>QIGM01000247.1 GCA_003230795.1 bacterium | reverse complement strand
GGAACGCTTGGTCGAATAAAGCGATACATTACTTTTGCCCTGCGCGCGAAAAATAGTTCTCTCTGGAATCGTAATCGTAATCTGGATAGTCAAAGAAGTTCAGCAAAGATAGATGACGGTGCAAAACGCCGTACGCAATTCCAGTTTCGTAGTCCGCGGCAATAAGCGCCTTGTTCAATTTGGAGTCTCTCTTGAAGCCGACTTCCTCGACTGCATGTTTGCGATACATTACTAGTCGACCAGGGGGATTAAAACTGGCATCAGTGAACAAGCCGTTCGCTTGTTGGGGAATTCGTTCTGGGCTTTGCAGTTTAATCAAGTTTGCACGTTGCGCATCGTTAAGGTCAGGCGTAAGAAGTTTCGCTCGCGCCTCATCAACAAAATCTGTGGGATCGATTCGAGAACCTAACATCGCTAGACGTTTATTATCTCGCATCATTGAAAGCATCTGCTCTAACCAACAAACCTCGGTCTTCGCCACAACAATATCCGACTCAAGATACACATAGGTATCATCGATCTCGGCATCATACTCGGCAAGTATGCGCTCGAAGGAATTAGGGCTATTCTCCTCCATGTTGTGCACTTTATGAAATAGCCCTCGACGATCAAAGCCGGCGACTACTTCCTCTACCAGAGGATCTTGGGAATTGTTATTGATCAGAACGAATCGGCAATCAGTGGAGGTGTTGCGAAAGAGCGCGTCTAGGCATGCCCAGAGATAGAGCGGTCGTTCCCAACAAATAATGAAGACATAAACAGGTTTAGACATTAAACAAAGTTCTCAAAAGGGTGAAGGAATATCAATGCCTAGAGCATCTTGGTCATCGAGATTGGGTACAATATCAGACTCTTCAAACTGAGCATCTGCCACGATGACCCTTCCTGAATCCACAGTAATTCTACCCTCTCGCAACCAGGAGGCCGTTTGCACAAGTTGCTTTACTTGCTGAACAAATATGCAGTGCCGAAGTACGCTCTCCTCCTCTAAGGGGCTAGCCGCTACCACCCCTTGCGCGATAATTGGGCCATCATCCATAGAGTCATCGATAAAGTGCACGGTGCTTCCCAAGAAAGGAACAGCAGCAGCTCGCGCGGCTTCAAACACACGCAGCCCCTTAAACGACGGAAGTAAGGAAGGATGTAAATTAACGATGCGGTTCTCGAACTCTTTCAAAAGTTCTCCTCGATAAAGGCGAAGGTAGAAGCTAAACATCGCATCGATCTTCTCTTGCCGAAGCACGGCTAAGAGCTTATCTGAGAAAGTTAAGGCGTTCTTTTCTTCTATCTTAATAAGCGCAACGCCAAAGTCAGCTGCGATTTGCTCCGCGCCACACTCACGATCTACGACAATCAAGGCGAGATTTTTTCTAAATGACCGCACTTCAAGTGCTGCTCTCACCACACTTCCGCCGGTAGAAGCGACAACGGCAAATCGAGAAAGTGATATCTTAGCTAAAGCCATTGCGAGGAGGTCCTAGAACTACCGCTTAGTCTTGAATACGAAAAAGCTTATCATACTATCTGATATCTTTGAGGATGCTATCTACTGACTCGGTGCAAACACGATGCAGAATACTTGCATGTTCTCCCTGAAAGGGGTCTTGCACCACGAGTTCAACACCTTGGGCATTAAACTCTGCTACATCGTAGAGATCTTTCCCTCCGGGTGCATTCACATAACGCTCAGCCTTAAGCTCTGACACGATTGAAAGAATGCGATCCTGAGCCTTAAGGTTAGGATCAATCTCAAGCTCACTCGAATAGACAAACTCTGCCTCTAGACCAAAATAGGCGGAGATAGTCATCAGCAGTGAACCAATATAGCGACTAGGTTTGCCTTCGAAGGCGAATAGTTGCTCGGCAATAGCGCTCGGAACGCTATCCTCTACCTGAGGAAAACTCTGAAGCTGTTCACGGAAACGCTTCGCTACATCACTGGGAAAGCGAAGGCTATCAATCTTAGTTTCTCGCGGACACTTCTCAAGTGGCAAGGTAAGCCACTCCATCACACCGGCAGCATTCGGTAGCTGATTGCGATGCACATACCCCCTGCGAGGAAACTGCACACAATCATAGATTACGAAAGTATCCGCCTGATCGATCAGGCGAAAGTAGCCGGCATAGGGCACAAAGTAGGGCTGCATCACAGCGACTGTCTTCATCGTGAAGCCATCCTCGTGTAGCAGCTCAACTCTGGACTCACTCTAAAACGGGCTGCGATAGACCGCCTTCTCACCGAGGACACTCTCGATCCAAAGCAATCGATTATACTTAGCGATTCGTTCCCCACGGCACATTGAACCGGTTTTGATTTGTCCGGCGTTAAGCGCAACAGCAAGGTCAGCAATGGTAGCATCGGCAGTCTCACCAGAACGATGCGAAATCACATTCGTAAACGAAGCTCCGCGTGCAGTCTCTATTGCAGAAAGTGTCTCACTCAAGGTACCAATCTGGTTCAGCTTAATTAAGACCGAGTTCGCAACACCGTCTCGAATACCGCGCTCGATTCGCTCGACGTTAGTAACAAAAAGGTCATCACCAACGAGCTGCACTTTATTGCCAAGACGCTTAGTAAGCGACGCCCAACCATCCCAATCATTCTCACCGAGTCCATCTTCGATACTAACAATTGGGTATTTCTCAATCCACTGCTCATAGAGGTCAATCAGCTCATCCGCAGAACGGACAGCGCCATCGCCCTTAGAAAAGACGTATTTAAAGCCGTCCTCTGGGCTACCTTCAATGAGCTCACTTGCCGCAACGTCGAGTGCGAAAGCAACTTCCTCGCCCGGCTTGTATCCTGCACGCTCAATTGCTCGAAGCAAAAAGTCAAAAGCAGTTTCGAGTGACTCGAGGCGAGGTGCGTATCCGCCTTCATCTCCAACTCCGGTGTTGTAGCCGTCGTCTTTGAGAAGTCCGCCAAGGGCATGGAAAATTTCAGCGCTCACCTGCATGGCTTCAGAAAAACTAGACGCACCAACTGGCACAATCATGAACTCTTGAATATCAAGACTGTTGTTCGCGTGAGCACCGCCATTAATGACGTTCACAAGCGGAACCGGTAGCAATACTCCAGCGCCACCACCAAGATACTCAAAGAGTTCTTGGCCAGCTGACTTTGCCGCAGCATGAGCAACCGCGAGGCTTACTCCAAGAATTGCATTCGCGCCAAGCTCACCTTTATTTTCGGTGCCATCGAGATCGACCAGGGTCGCATCTAGCTTTCCTTGGTCACGCGCATCAAGACCGATTACCGCTTCGGCGATTGGGCCGTTTACATTTGCAACTGCTCTCAGCACACCTTTCCCGCGATACACGGCAGTGTCACCGTCGCGAAGCTCAACTGCTTCGAACTCTCCAGTGGAAGCGCCCGAAGGAACGCTTGCATGTCCGAGGGAACCGTCTTCGAGTTCTACTTTTACGCTGACAGTGGGATTACCTCGCGAGTCCAGAATCTGAATACCTGCAAGGGATTTAATATTGCTCATGTATGCTACCTCTTTAAAATTCTTAGTGTAGGACTTCAGACTTCGATGCCTGACTAATCCAATCTAACTGTGATGATGAACGCTGCTAGCTTAAGAAAACAAATTTTAAAATTGGATTTCTCGCAGAGTTCCCTAGCAACTAGGTGGAAAATAGATGTACGTTCAGAAGGAATACTTTATAGTGTAAAGGCGCAGCCGATTTCAAGCCGGCTTGCGTAGGAGACTATACTTCTTATTCAGAAAGAAATAAGTGAAGGGAATGGGCCGAGTTAGT
Organism: bacterium; assembly: GCA_003230795.1. Taxonomy (GTDB): domain Bacteria; phylum Bdellovibrionota_C; class UBA2361; order SZUA-149; family SZUA-149; genus SZUA-149. Next base: position 3,111 of record QIGM01000247.1, on the reverse strand, counting down.
TCTGTAATCTTGAGTATTCTTATCGCCTTACTCGTGCTCTTCACCGTGGCCGGAAACCATGGCCTAATGGAGCTTATTCATCTAAGCGGTGAAATCGCGATGCTGAACTCTGAGAATCGTGAGCTCGAGTCCGAAATCGTCGATATTCAGAATAAAATCTACGGCGTCAGTAACAGCGATTTAGTGCTCGAACAGCGCGCACGAGAGCAGCTGGGCCTTTCAAAACCCGGTGAAATTGTCTACATATTCAGCCAGGCAAACAGCCGAACACCCGAGAATTCGACCTCATCAGATGAGCAAAGCGAAGTACCGCCCAAAGAATAAGGCTCCCAAATCCGTCGCCAGCGTGCTGGAAAGAACGCTCGGTGCCTATCGTCTCGATAAGAAACTTGAGCAGTACGCAGCATTTCCAGACTGGCCGGAGATCGTTGGCCAAGAGATCGCCGCGGTAGCAATTCCTGAGAAAATAATTCGAGGGAAAACTCTGGTAGTAAGAGTCCAAGACGCAGTTTGGGCTCAAGAATTAAGTATGATGAAAAAAGATATCTTAGAACGTATCTTTGAATATGGAAGCGGCGCGCTGATTGAGGACATTCGTTTTGCCACCGGCAGCCCCAGCAATTTTGAAAAGTAGCGCCTAGATTTATGAGTTCCCTCCTACAAACGCTCGACGCACGAGGTTGCATTCATGATGCAAGCAATCGTGAAGAACTAGACACACTGCTCGACGGACCAGCGAACGGCGGGCCACCTATTTCTTTTTATTGCGGCTTTGACCCCACTGCCGACAGTCTGCACGCAGGAAGCATGTTACCGCTGTTACTGATGCGACGGCTTCAAGAGAAAGGACATAAACCGATTGTCCTCCTCGGCTCAGCAACTGGGATGATTGGCGACCCGTCAGGTAAATCCGAAGAGCGGGTGCTCCTGACTAATGAACAATTAGAACTAAACGCCCAAGGCATAGAGTCTCAAATCAAGCTGTTTCTTTCGAGTGAGGGAGAGAACGCCTACCAGATAGTTCGAAATGATCAGTGGCTCGGCAAGCTGAATTACATCAACTTTTTACGAGACGTTGGAAAACACTTCACCATTAACTCCATGATGGCGAAAGACTCTGTGCGCAGCCGGCTTGAGAACAGAGAACAAGGGATTAGCTACACCGAGTTTAGCTACATGCTGCTCCAAGCGTATGACTTCCTCTGGCTGTATAGAAATCAAAACTGCCGCCTACAGGTTGGCGGTTCTGACCAATGGGGCAATATCACCGCAGGGCTTGAGCTCATCCGCCGTTCCGAAGCTCAGGCTGATTCAGCAGCATTCGGTCTTACCTTCCCGCTATTAACCACCTCTAGTGGGGCAAAGTTCGGTAAAACCGAAAAAGGTGCTGTTTGGCTCTCAGCAGAGAGAACTTCTCCCTACCATTTCTATCAGTACTGGCTGAACACCAGCGATGAAGACGTGATTACTTACCTCAAGCTATTTACTGAACTTGATGATGCCACTCTCGCGGAGCTTGAAAAGAAACAAAGCGAAGCGCCCGGCGAAAGAGACGCTCAAAAAACTCTCGCAAGAGCGCTCTGTAACCTTGTGCACGGTAAAGCACAAAGCGAGCAGGCAATTCAAGCGAGCGCGATTCTCTTCGGTGCAAGCATGAACTCCATTCCAAGCGAGACGCTACTCGACATTTTTCGTGAGGTTCCCTCAGTCTCAATCGATGAGAACTTATTCGCCTCGGGGATGGCACTGCCGGATCTTTTAGTTTCAGCTAAAGTATGCAGTTCAAAGGGGGCTGCGCGAAGGCTGATAGAGGGCGGTGGGCTCTACCTTAACAATGAGCGCAGATCTGATGCAAAAGAGAGTATTACAAATACAGATTTCATCGAAGAGAAAGTGCTCGTTATTCGCAGCGGTAAGAAGAACTACTTCCTCGTCCAGCTTCAAACTTCTTAGGACTATGCTGCATCGACTACTAGCTACTGTTTTCTTTCTCTGCTCCTTTCTTCTCTTCTCCTCCAGTAAATCTCTTGCACTACCTGGAGCAGAACAGGTTGGGGTCATCGCCAATAAGAACAGTGCTGATAGCATTGCTCTTGCGGAGCATTATGCGAATGCGCGAGAAATTCCTCGCTCCCAAGTATTTCTCCTAGATTTACCACTTGAAGAAACTATCTCTCGAGAAAGCTATCAGCGCCTCCTCGTGGACGCGCTTCGCGAAAAACTCAGTGCGCAACGATTTGGAACCAGAGTAAGAATACTCGCCCTGATGTATGGCGTGCCGCTCCGTGTGCAAGCTCCACAAGCAAACGAAGAAATGAAATCTCGACTGGTCCTCGCCACAAGTCAGCTGGACGCGGCTCGCAAAGAAATTCTCGCGGCCTACTTCACGGCGGAATCTGTGGGGCGCCCCAAGGACAAAAAGCCGGAGCTACCCAAAACGGGTTCCGAAATGGAGTTCCTCCGCTTAACCGACGCAAGCCTAAAACAGGCAGCAAAGAGAATTGCATCCCTTGAGTCAGCAGAATCTCGAGAACAAGCCCAGCAACAGCTAGTAGGGGCTATCACCTTATTCGGCGGACCAAGTGCACTACTTGCAAATCTTACCGCAGATACCCCAGAGAGAGAGGCGCAGCTAACAGCACAATCCTCACGACTTAAAAATGAGGTTGCCTCTGCTAAAGCAATTATTCCCCAGTTAAAAGCCAATCCGAATAAGAAAAATCTCGGGCGAATGTATGATCTGACAAGGCGTTACTTTGGCGCTACAGGGGTGCTGGCACTAGCAAGTAAAGAGAAGAAAACTCGATCGTTTAAAGACGCAGACGCAAGCGTGGATAGCGAGCTGTCGCTACTCTGGTGGGACAGAGATTCTTATGAGGTTAATGGACGTCTGCCAAATCCATACTACTATCGTTCCCTACTCAAGACATCGAAAGCAGGGCCTCCACTTCCTATCCTACTAGTCTCTCGCCTAGACGGCCCAAGCCCTGAAATCGTGCGAAAGCAAATCGACAACACACTTCTCGCTGAAAAGAACGGGCTAAAAGGAGTCGCTTACGTCGATGCAAAAGGCGATAAATTGGACCACAAGCGTGAGCTAAGCGTTTGGGA
>QIGM01000446.1 GCA_003230795.1 bacterium | reverse complement strand
GAGATCTTTGAGCGTTCTCTTATCAGCGTAATAGCGCCCAAAATAACAGCTTAGCGGCATGCGATAGATAATCTCTGGATCCATATGACGGGTCCACATACTTTTCGTGTTATCGACTGCGACAAATGTATCGGTGTTTAGGAAACGAGAATCGAAGTTAGGTAATAAAATACCCGGCAGTATTTCCAACTCGCAGAGGATCTGGAAACCATTTCCAATACCGATCAAAGGTCGGTCGTCTCTGGCGTATTTTTTTATTGGACCAATTATAGGAGATCCCTTCGTCAAGGCCCCTGGACGGAGATAGTCCCCAAAGGCAGCGCCGCCAGGTAGGACTACGATATCTGGATCACCGAGAGTCTCCTCTTGGTGCCAGACGGTATAGACCTCTTGACCACTTACCTCACCGTAGGCGTGAACAACATCGGCTGCTCCACCAGAACCAGGAAAGACGACGACAGCAATCTTCATTTCTTCGTCTTCTCCTCCCCCTCGTGGATAATCTCAAACTCCTCAATGATAGTGTTCGCGAGGAGCTTGTAGCACATATCCTCTACCCTATCCTTCTCCTTCTCACGATCGCCTGTCTCAATGTAGAGCTCGATATACTTGCCAATCTTCGCGGATTTTACTTCTGGAAACCCGATATTATTGAGACGCTCTGTTAGAGCTCTTCCTGCTGGATCAAGTACTTCATCTTTAAGACTAACGAGAACTTTAGCTATCATTATGCGGACTCTCCAAAAACTCTCTCGAAGACAAAATCTACTTCCTTCACATGCCGATTAAGCGACAAAATTTCGTCTAGCTCTGAATCAGACACCAAAGCATTTACCTCCTTGTCTGCCTTTACACGCTCAGTGAAACTCGGGCCATTGCCATCACCACTGTTTAGATCGTCCCAAGTCGCCAGTGCATTTCGCTGCACCAAGGAATACGCCTTTTCTCGACTGATACCTCGCTTCGCTAACTCCACGAGCAGTGTTCCGGAGTAGACTAGGCCTTTGGTTAGCTCCAAATTTTTCTTCATATTATCTGGATAGACCACCAAGCCACTAACGATCGAATGGGTTCGGGCGAGCATGAAGTCCAAAGCAATGGTAGCATCTGGCGCAGCTACGCGTTCCACGCTTGAATGACTAATATCTCTCTCGTGCCAGGTTGGCACATTCTCTAGGCTCGCTTGGGCGTAACTTCTGACCAGTCTCGAAAGTCCAGTGACGTTCTCAGAAAGAATAGGATTACGCTTATGAGGCATGGCACTAGAACCTTTCTGCCCTTTAGAGAAAAATTCTTCCGCCTCTCTTACTTCAGTTCTTTGTAAATGACGGACTTCTACTGCAATTCTTTCAATTACTGCCGCAAGACCAGCGAAACTTGCGAATAGAGCTGCATGGGAATCCCTAGAGATAATTTGCGTCGAAACCGCAGCGGGTTTCAATCCTAATTTCTCGCACACAAGCTCCTCTACTCGAGGGCTAAGATGCGCATAGGTGCCAACCGGTCCGCTTATCGCTCCGATAGCAATGTCAGTTCGCGCGGCAAGAAGACGCTCTTTAGAGCGGCCCAGCATAGAATACCATTCAGCAACTTTCAGCCCGAAGGTAGTTGGCTCAGCGTGAATGCCGTGAGAACGTCCGATACAAAGCGTATGCTTATGGGCGTAGGCCTGCTCTTTCACGGCAAGCATCAGCTTCTCTACACCTGAGATAATCAAATCAGAAGCTCTCGTCAGTTGCACCGCAAAAACGGTATCGAGCAAATCCGAGGAAGTCATACCCAGATGAAGAAAGCGCGCATCCTCACCTACATGCTCTGCCACGTTCGTAAGAAACGCGATGACGTCGTGCTTTACCTCCTTCTCGATCTCAAGAATGCGGTCGACTTCAAAAGCACCTTTCTTGCGCACACTCTCTAGAGCGCTCGCAGGCACATCACCTAGCTCAACCATGGCCTCCATTGCCAAGGTCTCAACTTCCAGCCATAGAGCGAACTTGTTCTGCTCACTCCAAATCGCCGCCATTTCAGCTCGAGAATACCGCGAAATCATCTTAGGACCTGTCCTCCATTCTGCATACAATCAGCCACGTGTTCGCGGCTTAAACTCTTCGAAAGCTGGAGCATATTCGATTAGCTACAGACACACCAGGGCGCTCAGTAAAGCCTTATAAAAATGCCTACAGGCTAAAAAATGGAGTGGTTTTCTCCGCACAGGCCGCAATAAAGGTCGGCGAGGAGGTATTACCCCCGCGAGACCAGGCCTTTTTAAATACTTCAATCGCCAACTCGGGTGTATTGCTCTTTTCACTGATGTGAGCGGCTACAGCTACTTGTAGGCGATCTTCGTTAGTTCGTGAGATTTGCTCTACTAACTCCGCTGCCAGTTCGTTCGAAAGATGCCCTTTCCTGCTACTGATTCGTTGTTTTAAAGACCAGGGGTACGGGGCATCCTGCAGCAAGACTGGATCATGATTTGCCTCAAGAATTATCGCATCCACATCTCTCACACGCTCGCGAACGAGGTTAGTTACCTGCCCTAGGTCTGTCGCAATTGCTAACGTCTTTCCGCCAGCGGAGACACGAAAACCAACCGGGTCGTAGGCGTCATGCACTAGACTAAAGGGACTAAACTGTAGTGCGCCAACTTCAAACTCAATTCCTGAATCAAAATAGCGAATTCGATCTTCTGGAACTTCCGCCAAGTGCTTGCAGCAGCCACGGGTGCCTGGATTCACATAAATTGGGGTATCGTGACGTTTTGAAAAAACTCTGACGCCAGAACTATGATCCTCATGTTCATGGCTTAAAATAATCCCATCGATGGCCTCTGCGTCAATACCGATGCTTTCCAAGCGCAAAGCGGCTCTTTTTGCACTCAAACCACAATCAACCAACACTCTCGTTTCACCTGATTGAACGTAAATACAATTCGCTCGGCTACCACTAGACAACACACAAAATGCTAACATTTTGACTCAAACTCCCTCTTCATCGACAAGCATTTCCGTTAAGGGAATCGCAAGTTTTCCAACACGCACAATCGCGACGAACGCGTTCTTCTCTACACTCGACTTGCCACTCTCTTCTCGTATTGCGCTCAAAAAAGCGCCCTTCTTCACAATGGCCTCACTTACCGAAGAAAGCTCCTCAGCATTCTGACTAAGTATGTCTTTCACTACCTCAGTCAGCTCATCGCCTGGGGCAAAGCTAGTAAGAATAAAAACATCGTTCTCCTGCACTCGAACAGTCGCCAAATCAACCAAGAGTTGATCATTCGCACCAATAAAACGCTCCAGAACTCCAGCTTTTTCATTTGGAGACTGCTTAATATCAAACAATGAACTAAGTTTTCCGTCTCGAAGGAGGAAGCTCTCAAAGGCTCCGACGCATGCGGCGGTTAAGCGACCCCCATCGTAGGCAGCAAGAAATCCGCGCGCCGCGATTTTACCGCCAGCTTGCATCTTAGTAGCGTAACGGTAAACCTCTTCGTTAGCTCTTTTCAGAGAACGCCTCACAATCTCAGTTGCAAGAGGATGATCATGCTCTCCGCTCGCGGCATTCTCGCACACCTCAATCGCGGTTTCCTCAAGTGCAGTGTTAGACAATTGCACTGCAATTTGACTAGTAATACTTCCGCGAATCCCCTCTAACGCTGAAACGATAAGCACTCGAGCACTGCTACTAGTGTCTTGCGCTTCGCTCGCTGGGTAATCGATAAACGGAGAAAAGGACGTACGCCAGAACACCGCCCGTTTATCCGCAACATCTTTGCCGCTCGAATCGCCAGACTTACCGAAAACATCAGCAATATCTCGCACCTCAGCTTGCGTAAATTCGTAGTCCATCTCCATACTAACCGAACAGTAGTGACATCGAAACTAGCCCAAACTTCGAATCGCGAGAGCCACCGCTGGGTAGAAAGTAAAAGAAAGTACTCCGCATAGAAGCGTTCCAAGTGTGGCAATACCCAAAGCAGTCTTCGGCGCCCACTGAAGAGAAACAGGTGTCCAATCGACACTTCGTTCCTCTGAAAAATACATCACGACCAAGACGCGAAGATAATAGTAGAGCGACACGACAGAATTTAACGCCGCAATAATTGCTAAACCAACAAACCCTGAATTAACCGCAGCGGAAAACAGATAAAGCTTCCCTACAAATCCCGCGAGAGGTGGTATTCCGGCAAGCGATAAGAGCGAGAGAGTCATAACAATACCGAGTACGGGATGGCTAAATCCAATACCGGAAAAAGATTCAATGCTGTCATCAGAATACTGCGCAGGCGAATCGGCGGTAACTGCCAATACCACCCCAAAAGCCGCGATTGTCATAAAAGAATATACCGCGAGATAGAACACGGTAGCCTCAGCACCACCTTCTGGCCCGAAGCAAAGAAATCCAATAAGAGCGTAGCCAGCATGCGCAACACTGGAGTATGCAAGCATACGTTTTATGCTTGTTTGTCTGAGCGCAGCCAAATTTCCGATCGTCATCGTTGCTACTGCGAGAGTCCAAATTAGACCCGTCCAGACTTCGCTCACCTCACCAAATGGCACATACATCAGCCTTAGAAAGCTTCCGAAAGCTGCTGTCTTAACGACCACAGCCATAAATCCGCTAATGGAAACTGGCGCTCCTTGATACACATCGGGAGTCCAAGCATGAAAAGGGACTAAACTTACTTTGAAGCCAAATCCAAATATAAGCATGCCGATGCCAACTAAGAGCATCACATTGTCGCTGCTAGCGTTGATCGCAATCTCAGAGAAATGCATGGAACCACAGGAGCCGTATACCAAGGCCATTCCGTAGAGAAGAAAGGCTGAGCTAAAGGCGCCAAGAAGAAAGTATTTTAAGGCCCCTTCTGATGAAGCCCGTTCCTTCCTTGCAATAGCCGTCAAGGCGTACACACAAATAGACAGCAGCTCAAAACCCATAAAAAGCACTATAAGATGAGCAGATGACACCATCACTAAGCCACCAGCAGCGGCGAGAAGGATCAAACAATCAACATCTGCGCTGGACTCTGCGCGCTGCGCTTTTAGCATATTGTGATTAAGCAGAAGTGTTAATGCGGTTCCGCCCAAAATTATGCTGTGAAGCACTGCACTGAAGCCATCCAGATAGAGCAAGCCACCGAATGCTTCGTCCGATAGGTATAACTGAGCAATGGAAAAGGCCCAGGCGAAGACACAGCCCGATACGCCCCAGAGCACACGACTCTTGCAAAGACCAAAAAGGTCAAGCAAGAGAACTGTCATCGCAAATATGCTGAGAACCACGACGGGCAGAGCAGCAAGAATGTCGTTTGGGTGAAGCGTCATCGGAATTTAGACCCCTCCGGGCATTGATTGTTCAGAATTTAGTTTCTGAGAAACATTCTTAGAAGAGGTAACCCCGTCTATGAACAGATTGAAATTGAGGAAATCGCTTGATACTGAAGCTGTCGGCGGTGCAGAATTTTTCAAAGAGCTAAGCAGGCGCTCGGACGCAGGCTCTATGTCGTCTAGGATAGGCTGTGGGTATAGCCCTATGAGAAAAACCAGAATGATCAAAGGACTGAAGACCAGCTTCTCTCTCATAGTCAGATCCGTCAGGTCTCCATTTTTCTCTTCGTCAAAGTCCCCAAACATCAGTCGCCGATAAAGTGAAAGCATATACATAGCTCCAAGAATAACTCCTGAAACCGCAATTGTGCTTAAGATAACATTGTACTTAAAGCTACCGACAAGAATAAGAAATTCACCAACAAATCCGTTGGTAAGGGGCAGACCGATTGAAGATAAAGTGAAAACAAGAAACACGCAGGCAAATATTGGCACTTTTCGCGCAAGCCCACCGTAATCACTAATCAGACGAGTGTGTTTACGGTCGTAAACAACGCCAACAAGGAAAAACAAAGCCGCGGTGGAAATACCGTGGTTAATCATCTGCAAGATTGAGCCCTGCATCCCTTGAATATTGAGAGAGGCAAATCCCAGAACGCAAAATCCTAGGTGGGAAACCGATGAATAAGCGACCAGCTTCTTCATGTCGGTTTGCACCCAGGCGACGAGGGCACCGTAGACGATACCAATTACTCCCAATACAGCGAAGGTTGGAGCGAATACCTGCGTCGCGTAGGGAAAGATTGGAATTCCAAATCGAATTAGACCGTATAGGCCCATCTTCAAAAGAACGCCTGCTAAGATTACGGAACCGCCCGTAGGAGCCTCAACGTGGGCGTCAGGTAGCCAAGTGTGAAATGGGAAAATCGGGACCTTAATCGCAAAGGCAAGAGCGAATGCGGAAAAGAGCAGTAACTCCTCTTTGACGGTCAACGATACGTTGCACCAATCGGCGAGTAGGAAGCTCATCTCTCCGAATTGGGATTGGTGCTGGAACGCAAGATACACAATGGCAACAAGCATCAACAAACTTCCGAATGCTGTGTAGAGCACAAACTTAAGCGCGGCGTAGACCCGGCGACTACCTCCCCAAACACCAATGAGAAAATACATCGGTATCAGCATTAGCTCCCAAAAGACGTAAAACGTCAGAGCATCAAGAGACATAAAGGTGCCTAGCATTCCTATCTCTAAGAACAGCAAACAGCTCAGATAAGCTCTGAGTTTCTTCGTGATACTTCCTGAAGCAATGAAAACCAGTAAGGTAAGAAGAGTAGTGAGCACAATCAGCCACAGGCTGATTCCATCAATCCCCAAGGCGTAAGAGACTCCGAAATCCGGGAGCCATGGCACAAGCTCTCCAAACTGAAACGCCGGGACAGAGCTGTCGAAGCCATTGAGTAGCAGCAGGGACAGTACGAGAGTAATAACTCCTGAGGTCGTCGCCAATGTTCGCGCAAGAGATGTCTTCTCTGCAGGAGTAAACATCAAGGCAATAACGCCGAG
>QIGM01000403.1 GCA_003230795.1 bacterium | reverse complement strand
AGATCCGCGCCTATCGCTTATCACCGTCACCGGCATAGAGGTTTCGAAGGACTATCGCTACGCGAAAGTGTTTTGGTCTGCGCTCGAGAGTGTTGCAACTGATGCTGTTGCCTCTGAAGAGGGGGCCGAAGAGCGAGAAGGAGTGAATGATTCTTATCCGGTAGATTCTTATCCGGTAGATTCTTCACCGGCAGACTCTTCACCGGTAGACTCTTCACCGGCAGGCCGATTCTTGGATGAAGCTGCCATCGCAGAGACGAAGAAGGCTCTTGATGGTGTGCGAGGTCTGTTGAAGAAGCGTATCGGTGCTGAGCTTGAGCTAAGATTTATCCCGAATATTCAATTCCATTACGATGATTCAGGGGAGACTGCTTCACGGATAGATCAACTCCTGCGGCAAGCAGGCCTCTTTGGCACGCCTCCTTCCTGAAGCGAAGTTGCTTGCCAAGTACCGACTACTAACTATGAGCACACTTAACGACATCGCCGAGCTACTACGTAAGCCATCAAAGAGCTTGGTGTGTACGCATGTCTCTCCTGATCCGGATGCGATTGGCTCGGCGGGAGGGCTCTGCCACCTTCTTTTATCTCTGGGGGTTGATGCGGCTTTGTATTTACCAGAGGGCTTGTCGGAGACGTTCCGTAAGCTTCTAGTTGGGATTAAAGTAGTCGAGGCTATCGACGAATTTGAGTATGAGCGGATAGTTGCTGTTGATACCGCGTCGGCTCCGCGTCTTGGTCCCTGTTCAGCGGACCTTCTTTCTTCGACTAAGGAGATTATTAATATCGATCATCATGGGTCCAACACACTTTACGGATCTGATAATTTTATTGATGCAAAGGCTGCCTCGAGCACGGTTATCGTATTTCGTTTGTATCAGGAGCTTGGACTTGAGCTTTCTCCTGCCGCTGCGAATTTGTTGTTTGCCGGATTGATGGATGACACTGGATCGTTTCGCTATTCCAATACGAACGTTGAGTCCTTTAATGTCGCAGCGTCTTTATTGAGCGCCGGAGCGAATCCAGAGTCATTGGCGAATGCGCTGTACTTTTCAGTGCCGGAGCGAGTATTGCGACTCAAGGCGCGTGCGGTTGAACACCTCGATGTAGAACTTAATGGGAAGTTAGCGATCATTGCCGTTAGTGATGAGTTAATGACTTCCTGTGGGGCGATGCCTGGGGAGACTGAAGGAATCGTTGATATTGCACGTAGCGTCGAGGGAGTGGTTGCCGCAGCCTTTATTAGAGAGGCAGAAGGTGGCTGGAAAGCTAGTCTTCGAGCGAAGGATACCGACTTAGACGTTAATAAAATTGCCGCTTCTTTTGGTGGAGGCGGTCATAAGGCAGCAGCCGGGTGTAAGCTCGAAGGAAGCTTCGAGGAAGTGAAAGCTGCTTTGCTCAAAGAATTTGAGCAGGCGCTTTTGGCGCTTGAGGCCTAAAGTAGCAATGCTTATGCATGGGGCCCTCCTTATCGATAAACCTGCGGGTATCACCTCGGCGAAAGTCGTAGCGAAGGCCAAACGGATACTGGGCGTTAAGAAGATCGGTCATTCTGGGACGCTCGACCCTATGGCGACTGGCTTGTTAGTGCTCCTTTGCGGTAATGCGACTCGACTGCAGTCGCTTTTCTTGGAGTCAGGCAAGGAGTATCAAGGCGAAATTCTTCTTGGCCGTTCCACTGATTCTGATGATGTTACCGGTGTGACTATTTCAGAAGATAGGGAACGAAAGTACTGGCAGGCGTCAACGCCTGAGGATTTAGTTGAAAAGATTAGAGAGCGATTTTCAGGACGAATTGAGCAAAGACCACCGGCGGTGTCGGCGGTGCATATTGATGGTGTGCGTAGCTATAAGAGAGTACGTAACGGAGAAGAGGTGCAGATAGCACCGCGGTCGGTTGAGGTGGAATTTCTCGACCTAGAATTTCTTGATGAGACAACATTGCGCTACCACGTGCGTTGTTCGAAAGGTACTTACGTCAGAAGCCTAGCGCGAGATATCGGTGAGTTTTTGGAATCCTGTGCTTGCTTAGATAGCATTCGACGTCTCGGGTCGACCCCATTCTCGATTGAGCGAGCGATTACTCTGGAGGACCTTGAGGAAATCGAAATCGAGAAGAGTGGTTCTAGTGATAGTGGCTTTATTGTTCCAATGTCAGAATTGCTTTCGGGTATTCCCAGGTTTGAGCTTAGTGAGTCCGATGTGACCTTGCTGCGAAACGGGATTCAGCGTCCACTTGTTGCACTAGACCCAAGTGAGAGTGAGCTAGCCGGAATTTTCGAAGAGGGAAGCTGTGAACCAGTAGCCTTGCTCGAAGCAGCCGAGGAGCCAGATGAGGTGAATTGGAAGCTAAGGTGCGTGTTTTCCTCGACCTAGCACTGGGGGAGCGCAATTCCTAGTAAAATAATAAATTAACCGCGCAACGCTTTACAGTCAGTAGCTAAAAGTGCTACTACCAAGCGGCGAAATAACATAGGAAATAGATTTCAAATGAGTTTAACCAAATGAGTTTAACGGCCGAGCAAAAGTCAGAAGTTATCGAAAAGTTTGCGACTAAGCAGGGTGACACCGGATCCGCCGAGGTTCAGGTTGCTGTTATTACTGCTCGTCTGAAGTATCTCCAAGAGCATTTCGCAGCGAACAAGAAGGACCACCACTCACGTCGTGGTTTACTTAAGCTTGTTGGCCGCCGCCGCAGCCTACTCGACTACCTGAAGCGTAAAGACGTTCAGGGATATCGTAAGCTGATCGCAGAGCTAGGGCTACGTAAGTAGACGCTCTTCTTAGTCTAGTCTCTTAAAACCCTCATTAATTTACGCGCAAGTGTCGCCAGGCTTTGCTATGGGCGCTAGCGTATTTTGTTTCAAGCAGTGCGCACTTAAGGTGGTAATTTGCGTGCGATTTCTGCTAGTATCTCGGCCAATGGAAGTAGGGCAGTACAAGAAGTGTGTCCTCTGAAAGAAATTTTTTGATTAGGGGCCTGTTACGATTACTGTTGCTTAGGTGGCTGATAAGCTAAGGCTCATCAGTCGGCTAAGGAACAGTATCTTCAGGCCTAAAGCATTGTTTGAATATTCTCTAGTACTTTTGCGAAGGAGGAGCCTGTTTTTTGAGCAGGGTTCGTTTTAAGCAGAGTCTGAGAATTCTCATTTGCCCCAACTCTTTCAGAGTCTCATTTCCCTCCTGCCACATAATGTGAACTAAGCGTGCACCAATTTTATTGGATGCTGCGGTGGAAACCGAACGGTAGATTCGATTTTGAACCTTAGTGAAGCGTCTTTGCGCTTTACGGTTTAGAGATCAAGTCGCTGGTGCGTGCTTGTCAATGTAAAAAGATAAAAAGGAAAAAATGGCTTTTAAACCAAGTTCAGAATGTCGTGTAGTTGTGGAAACAGATTTTCACGGCGCAACCCTTTCACTAGAAAGTGGATGGATAGCAAAGCAGGCCGGAGGAGCAGTTATTGCTCGTCATGGAGATACCATGGTCATCGCAACAGTTTGCGGCGGCCCGGGTAGACCAGGTCAATCCTTTTTCCCAATGGTAGTCGAATACCAAGAGAAGGCGTATGCAGCGGGAAACATTCCCGGCGGATTTTTTAAGCGTGAGGCTCGTCCTGGTGCGCATGAGATTCTTTCTTGCCGTCTTACCGACCGACCAATTCGTCCTTTGTTCCCAGACGGGTACAGGGATGAAGTGCAAATCATCATCAACGTTTTGTCGTTTGATGGAGAGCATAGCCCAGACGTACTAGGCATTTGTGCGGCGAGTGCGGCACTCCATATTTCGAACCTACCTTTTGATGGCCCGATTGCGGCTGTTAGAGTGGGACGTCAGGATGGAAAGCATCTCACTAACCCAAGCCCAGAGGCATTGCTCACTTCTGACATGAACATGATACTCGCGGCTAAAGAAGACGCGCTGGTCATGGTTGAAGGTGGTGCGGAGTTTGTTCCTGAAGCGGAAATTCTTGATGCTCTTTATTATGGGCATGATGAAATTAAGAAGATCATCGCTCTTCAAGAAGAATTGCGTTCCAAAGTCGGGAAAGAAAAAGTTGAGTACGTTCCAGCGGAACGAAACACAGCTGTTGCACCTCGTGTCGATGAGCTTATTGGCGATAAACTCGACCAAGCTCTAGCGATTCAAGAGAAGCACGATCGAAAAGATGCCCTGAAGGCTCTTAAGACAGAAATCCAGGAAGCTCTCGCTGAGGAATTCCCAGAAGAAGAGGAAGAGATTTCGACAGTCTTTGGTGAGCGTTCGAAGTTGGCTTCCCGTCGCATGATTGTGCATACGAGAAAACGCCTTGATGGTCGTGGCCCAACGGACGTTCGATCTATCGAATGTGAGACAGGTATTCTTCCGAGAGTACACGGGACTTCGCTTTTTACTCGAGGTGAAACTCAGGCGATTGTAACGGCTACTCTTGGAACGTCTCAGGACTCTCAATTGATTGATACTCTCGAAGGTCGATCTGAGAAAACATTCTTGCTTCATTACAACTTTCCTCCTTACTGCGTAGGTGAGGCGAGAATGTTACGAGGAACTTCTCGTAGAGAAGTAGGGCACGGGGCGCTTGCTGAACGAGCACTTCAAGTGGTTCTGCCGGAACCGGAGGACTTCCCTTATGTAATTCGAATCGTTTCCGAAGTTACTGAGTCCAACGGATCAAGCTCCATGGCGAGTGTCTGCGGTGGAAGTATGGCGATGATGGATGCTGGTATTCCGATTAAGCACCCGGTCGCAGGAGTTGCGATGGGACTTATCAAGGAAGACGATAAGATTGAAGTCATCACTGATATTCTTGGAGACGAAGATCACTTCGGCGACATGGACTTTAAAGTTTGTGGAACTGATGTTGGTATTACCGCGCTTCAAATGGATATCAAGTGCGACGGCTTAACGAGAGAGACGATGGAGAAAGCGCTTCTCCAGGCTCGTGACGCCAGGGTGCATATCCTTGGTGAGATGGCGAAAACAATCGATACACCACGTGATAGCCTTTCAACTTACGCGCCACGTATTACTACTATTAAGATTAATCCAGATAAGATTCGTGACCTCATTGGACCTGGCGGAAAGATGATTCAATCTATTACCAAAGAAACTGGTGTGAAGATTGATATTAGCGATGACGGAACTGTCTTAGTAGCGAGTTCGGATGAAGATTCAAAGAATCGTGCCTTGCAGCTAATTGAAGGCATCACTGAAGAGCCAGAAATCGGTAAGTTATATACTGGTGTGGTTAAGCGAATCACTGACTTTGGTGCTTTCGTTGAAATCCTTCCAGGAACTGATGGCCTTGTTCATATTTCACAGCTTGCTAACGAGCGGGTGAATGAAGTGAGTGATGTGGTCAAGGAAGGGGAAGAGGTCAAGGTCCGAGTCCTTGATATTGATCGTCAGGGTCGTGTTCGACTTAGCCGTAAGGATGCTTTGGACGACTAGTCCCTGCTTCTTACAGCCTTTATTAAACGGGTGCCCGGCGGTTTGCTTGGCGCCCGTTTTTTTTGCGGCTTGCTGACGAAACGACGCGCATCCCGGCGCTGCTCTTGTGGGACTTTCATGTAGAGGTGCTTGTTGCTGGGGGCGCATTCTGAGCCAGACTTTGTCTGTCTCTTCATGCTTACGGTTACAGCTTTTGGCGGCGATGGGAAGGAAAGTCCCACAAGAGCAGCGCCGGGATGCGCTCAGTGGATCAGGGCTCACACAGGTTTAGCTTTTAGATTTGCGCAGGTGCTTTTGTTTGAAATGCAGATTCAGTCGGCTCTCTCTATACATCGAGTTAAAATGGAGGGTCTTTTATTTTTCTACGGTTCGCTTCAACTCATCAACGTCAGCGAGATCCCTAGGACGACCGACTGCAAGTTTATTGAGGATAAGATGGTCGCGGGATACAAATGGAAGCTTGAGATCTTCGAGAGAGATCCAATTGATCTTGTCGAAGACTTCATCGATATCGACTCCATCAAAAAAATTCATGACATCAACCATGCTTGGTTCGACACCAACTCTAAGAAGCCGTCGATTGCTCAAAAACTGTTCAGATGCATTTGATTTGAGAGAAAAGCCAAACTCTTGGAAAGCCCAAACTCTTGGAAAGCCCAAACTCTTGGAAAGCTTCGATAAAACGAATAACATTATTTCTTTCAGAGTAGATAACGAGATCTAAATCTGCCGTGTAGCGCGCCCTTGCATGAACTGAAAAAGCTACTCCGCCCGAAATGACAAATTTAATCTGTCGGGAAGTCAATAATTTCAGCAAGTCCACCCAATCGGCGGGGAGTGTCAATTGATTCGCCATGAATGCGCCTCAGCAGATCGCAGAAATTACGCAAGCGTTCTTCGGGAGAAAGACGTGCCAGTTGAGCATACATCTCCGCTTCGCTTGCTTCGGGAGTTGAATAAAATTTAGCATCGGAGTTCTTATCTTTCATAACTCTTCTATTATAGCATGAATGTCATCAACTGGGTAGAGAGGGAAATTGCTTTTGAAAAACGACAACAAGCATTCTACTTGCAAACCGTAAACCATAGCCTAGTTGGAACCTCTTCATTGCAAATTCAAAACGATGTTCGTGAGTGCTTTGATGCTTCGCGCCCTAGTGCTTTGTTTAGGGAGGGGAGTGCTTTGCTTATTGTGTTTTTGCCGATTTGAATTAGGGCTTCTCCTCGATGAAAGGCGAGGATGCTGACGGAGGAGGTGTCGGGCTCTAGGAGGAAATTGGGCGGGTGCTTTGCGAAGCGGGCTTGGGTTAGTTGTTTTTGTGCGATTCCTACGCAGTTCTCCATTAGGGGGGAGAGGGTGAACTTTTTCTTTGGTCTTTTTGGTAAGTCGGCGAAGAGGTCGACTGCGATTACGAAGTCGGCGCCGAGAGAGCGGCAGGCTTCTACTGGGACCGGGTCGACGAGTGTTTTTTCGTTTGAGAGGACGGGTGTGAAAAGGCCGGGGATAGCGATGCTGGAGCGAACGGCTTTGATGAGGTTGCCGTTCGTTGCGGTGATGAGTTCTCCAGTTTCAAGCGCTGTGCTTAGAGTGGCAAAGGGTTTTGGTAGGTCTTCGATGTTTTCAATGTCGATGAATTCCTTTAATAGGCTTTCTACTCCGCGGCCGCTGCAAAATCCACTTCTTGATATCGTCGGCGAGAGTATTTTTACTACGTTGAGAAAACTCAGGGTGGTAGCTCTTTGTTTTAGCTCGGGGAGTTTGTTTGCGGCGTAGGCTGCTCCAACGAGTGCCCCTATGCTTGTGCCAGCAACTATTTCTGCTTCGACTCCTGCCTCGTCCAGGGCTTCAAGGATTCCGATTAGCGCGAAGCCTTTAGCGCCTCCGCCTCCGAGGGCAATTCCAATCTTCATTAGTATGCCTCTACGTCGAATCGTGGTTCGCTGAGATCGTAGATTCGCTCTGATAGGCGAGTGAATCTTTTGCGAGAGCGGCTTCTTTTGGTTGCGATGGCCAGAGCTTTTCTTGTGCCGACGACAATTAGTAGGGATTTGGCTCTTGTGATGCCGGTATAGATCAGTTGTCGTTCTAGCATGATGGTGTGTGAGTCGTGGACCGCAAGTATTACAGCGGGGACTTCTGATCCTTGAGAGCGATGGATGGTGAGTGCGTAGGCAAGGTCTAGCTGATGGAGGGTCTCGCTGGGGTATTCAATCTCTCTTCCATCCCAAAGCTCGACAAAGACACTTTTGTTTCCTGGGTCCACACCAATAATCGTTCCCTGGTCGCCGTTGAATACGCCGTTCCTGTGCAGGTTGTAGTTGTTCACTCGCTGACAGACTCTGTCGCCGGGCCGAAGCTCGATTGCGCCGATTTTCACGCTGGCCATTCCGGCTAAACTGGGGACAAGCTTTTGTTGTAGTCTTTGGTTGAGCGCAATAACACCAAGGGATCCCTGATTCATTGGGGTGAGCACGGTTATGTCCGAGCCACTTAGGCCGAACTTCTTCGGTATTTGCTCGACTACTAGCCGCTCTATGAGACTTGCAGCGTCCTCCGGATCCTTTGCGGGCAGGAAGTAGGCATCAGTTTTGATGCTTCCGTCTGGCTCAGGAATGCTTGGGATTTTCCCCTCGTTAATTCTATGAGCGATAGAAGTGATGGAAGACTCGTTCGCTCGACGAAAGAGAGTGGTAAGGCGCACTCTGGGAATTGATTCCACTGTGAGCACGTCAGAGAGGAAGAGGCCGGGCCCGACACTTGGGAGCTGATCTGCGTCACCTACAATGACGATACGTGCTGACGGAGGCACTGCACGTAGCAATGCCGCGGCGAGGGAAATATCAATCATAGAGCTTTCGTCGATGATTAGAGCATCGAGTGGTAGCTGATCATATTGATCGTGTACGAACGTGCGTTTGATAGGGTCGTACTTTAGTAGTCGGTGAATCGTCGACGCTGGCATTCCGCAGATCTCAGACATACGCTGCGCAGCTCGGCCAGTTGGGGCGGCGAGTTTTGTCTCAAGCCCTGCCTGGCGAAACACCTCTGCCAAAGTTTGAAGGACAGTAGTCTTGCCGCAACCAGGGCCTCCCGTGATAACTACCAAGGGGCGAGTTGCGGCGAGGCGAATAGCTTCCTTTTGCTGTTCAGAAAGTCGAACTACCTCTGGTGAGCCTCCTGACTCCTTCGTTGCTCGCTGAGAGATAATCGTTTTACCGCAGGCGTTCTCCACCAATTGCTCATCAATACTCTTGCTTGGTCGTATGTCTCTATTTGCTCGTGCAGCAAGTGAGCGCGCGAGCTGCTGCTCCGCGGTATAGAGATCTGGGCTATAGATACGGCCGTCTTCATCGATTAGTTCTCCGGCGAGGGAGGCTTCAAGGATTGCCCTATCGATCAAGGCCTCCTCGTAGACTCCTAATAGTTTAGCGGCCTTTTCTTTCAGATCTTCTCGTGGCAGAAAGCAGTGCCCGTCATCACCGCTTTTTTCAAGACTATAGAGCACACCCGCGATAAGACGCTCCGGGGACTCTGGGTCGGTTCCCAGTGCGGAAGCAATTCGGTCGGCGGTGCGAAAGCCTATTCCCCAGACCTCACGTGCGAGTACGTATGGATTACTACTCACAACTTCTATCGCGCGGTCACCGTAGTAATTATAAATGCGATGCGACAAATTAAGGCTGATGCCATGGTTCTGAAAGAAGAGCAAAACTTCACGTACGTTTTTCTTCTCTTGCCAAGAACCAAGAATCTCATCGAGCTTTTTCTGTCCGATGCCTGAAACCTCAAGAAGGCGATGAGGTTCATTGTCTATAACTTCCAAGGTCTCATCCCCGAAAGCTTCGACGACTCTTCCCGCAAGTGTTGGGCCGAAGCCCTTGACTGCGCCTGAGGCGAGGTAGCGCGCGATTGCTTCTTTGCCGGTAGGGTCAGCTTCTGTGACGGAACGCGCGCGAAACTGACGGCCAAATTTGGGGTGACGTTGCCATTCGCCTCTGGCGACAACGCATGTCCCTGCAGCGATTGTCGCGGGGAAGACTCCTACCAGTGTTGTTAGGCCGCCAGTGGTGGCGACGGAGTCATCACTGCCTGAATCTGGCTCAGCCTTAAGCACTCCGAACCCCGATTCTTCATCTCGGTAGGTAACGCGAGAAATGACGCCACGGAAAAAAACAGTTTGGTCCTGTTCACCTTCTGATTGACCCGAGGCTCTCGCGTCATTTTTCTCAAAGAAATCGTTCAACCGCTTATTCCGAACTTCCGGGTATTCTTGATAATACAGTACTTAACCTAGTATTCTCAGGAGCTTTTCGCACAGTAATAGAATTACAGTATAGAATTACTTGCTCCGAGAATCTAACGTCGTGAGCCTATAAGTGAATATGTCACTTATAGGCCGCTTCTAGCTAAGCATTTTCTTTTTTGCTAGTCTCAAGTCACTAGATTTTCTTAAAGTTTTCAAAGTTGTAGGGAATTTCATCGCTTATTGGAGGGCCACTTTGCTGAAGATATTGAGTGTTACGGTAACTCCATTCCAGCAGAACGCTCGCGTGCTGATAGATACCGCCGAAGGGGTAGGCGTCGTCGTTGATCCCGGCGGTGAAGTCGAGCGAATCGCGGCGCATATTCCAGACGAATTGACACATGTTAGTTCCATTATTCTGACCCACGCTCATATTGACCATGGCGGTGGCGTTGAGAAGATGCTGGCGCATTGCAAGGAGCGCTTTTCTCGGACGCCGGAGCTCATTGCATACGAGCAGGATCAAGGCCTTCGTTCTACACTGAAAGGACAAGCCGCCGCCTACGGGTTTTCTTCCGAGGAATATCAAAATGTGCCGACACCAGACCTCTTCGTCGAAGAAGGCGATACGGTTTCTGTCGGAAGCTACAGTGCTCAAGTCTTTTTCACCCCAGGTCATTCTCCAGATCATATCTCATTATTTTTTCAAGCAAGCGACGCCCACGTAAGCTGGTTCGGTGAAGGGGACTCTGTTGTTTCAGATGATAAAGTTCGTTCTCCCTTACTGCTCGCAGGCGACACGCTTTTTGCGGGTTCGATTGGTCGTAGCGATCTGCCTGGAGGCGACCATGAACTTTTGATCGCGAGTATCACAAATAAGTTGCTTACCCTGCCTGATGAGACGCGAGTGATGCCGGGGCATGGGCCGGATACGACTATCGGACAGGAAAAGAAGACGAATCCCTTTGTTGGGACTGGGGTGTCGACTAGTGGGGGTGTAGACTAGTGATTGCTGGAAAGACGATTACCTTAATTATCACCGGTTCAATTGCAGCGTATAAATCCGCTGAGTTGGTGCGCGAACTTACTAAAAGTGGCGCGAAGGTTCAGGCTGTCATGACAAAATCAGCCTGCGAGTTTATTACTCCTCTCACCATTCAATCGCTGGCAGGTAGCCGAGTGACAGTTGATATCTTTGATCCGAGTTCCGAGGCTGAGATAAGTCATATAGAACTAGCAGACAGTGCAGATGTTGTGCTTGTTGCTCCCGCGTCCGCAGATATTATCGCGAAGGCAGCACATGGGGTTGCAGATGACATTGCGACCACGCTCTTGCTAGCGACTAAGGCGCCAGTTATTTTCGCACCGGCGATGAACGTTAATATGTGGGAGAATCCTCTCACTCGAGAAAACGTCACTAAACTAAAAACTCTTGGCTGTGATTTTGTCGATCCTGGCGAAGGTGAGCTTGCTTGCGGATGGATTGGTAAGGGGCGATTTGCTGACACAGACGATATTCTCGATTCGATTCGAGCAGTACTCAGTCCAAAAACTCTCGCAGGCGCTAGAGTGATTGTTACGGCTGGTCCTACTCGTGAAGCTATAGACCCCGTAAGATTTGTGAGTAATCGTTCCACGGGACGAATGGGTTTCGCGCTTGCTCGTGTTGCTCGATGGCTTGGGGCAGAGGTTACCCTTGTGACTGGCCCGTCCGAGATTGCTAGTCCGCAAGGGATGAGCGTAGTTCGTGTGATTAGTGCACAGGATATGTATGAAGCGGTCTTTGAGGAAGTTGTCCGACAAGACACTGGGTTGAACAAAACACAGTTTGTCTTTATGGCAGCGGCGATTACTGACCACCGTCCCGCGGGAGCATCTGCGACTAAGATTAAGAAGGATAAGTCAAAAACGTACGAGCTAAAAATGGAACCTTGCCTTGATGTCTTGCAGGAGTTAGGAGCGAATCGTGAAAGAATCGAAGACTCTTCTGGGCTTGCCTTAAAGCTCGTCGGTTTTAGCGCGGAAACTGGAGACGAAGAGCAGCTTTTGGCATGGGCACGAGAGAAGCTAGAACGGAAGAACGCTGATCTGATGGTTGGCAATTTTGCGGACGACGCTTTCGGACAGGATACTAACCGTATTTGGTTGCTTGAAAAAGATGGGCGTCAGGAAGAGGTCTCCACTGCGGAAAAGCATATGATTGCTGGCAGAATAATTCGTGCAGCGTTGCGCGTTTAACCTTCGCAGGGAGATTTTCGCAGGGATACTTTCGCAGGGATACTTTCGCAGGGATACTTTCGCAGGGATACTTTCGCAGGGATAGTGGTGGAAAAGAAAACTCAAGATTTGAATTTAGGCGAAGAATTAGCACTTCATCTTAGGCTTGCTGGTGTTGAAGGTGTGCCTGAGCAGTGGTTCGCGGAAGTTGAGCCAGCTCAGGAAGCGCCT
>QIGM01000489.1 GCA_003230795.1 bacterium | reverse complement strand
AGAGACTTAGAACCAGTAAGAGCTCCTTAACACTAGAAATCGCTCGCAGTCCGTCAATGAATTCGGCGGCGGCGCTCTGAAGCTTCTCTCCCAGAGCCGCACGCTTGCCGCGAAACATCTTGCCAATGATAGCTCGAAGCAGCGTGAGCAACTTATCGGCACAAAAATAAGACAAAAGCATTACCAGAAGTATCACTCCGGCGAGAATACCAAGAGCCTTGGCTCCAATACTTACTAACTCATGCTCAGTGCCTACGGTTGAGAGAGATATCCCAAGCAAGGCCAGTATCGTGAGCACATCAAAAACACGCTCAGTCACCACGCTAGCAAAGCCTACGGCAAAGCCGATATTCTGGCTGCGACTAAGGACCCAAGGTCTAAGGAACTCCCCAGCTCTTAAGGGCAAGACACAGGTGCCAAATAAGCCGACAACGGTAGCATCAAAGAGCCTAGCGGTGCTGAGTTCTGTGCCGCTAGGCAGCAGGTATCTCCAGCGTACGGCTCGAATCCAGAGAGAGAGAAAGAATAGCAGCACCAGGACTGGCAAATACAGCCAATTGATCTTGTCAAAGGAGGCAAAAAACTGCTCCCACTCGATATTTCTCGCGAGAAAAACCAGCAGCGCAAGACTCACCAGCAGGCCAAAGAGTATGCCGGCCTTTCCTTTTTTCTTCTTCTTTTCAGGCTCTCGACTATCCATACGCTATCAAATACCTCAGCCCACCCCCTGCGCCCAGGTCTAATTTCTCACACCATGCGCCCGCCCTGAGGGTCTTTGAGGAGAGAAGGTAAAAAAATCACGACTAATATCAAAAAGCGCTAAGCTTTCGTTCACGGGCTACCGACCGAGATAGTATCTGCGCAACAAACACTATTAAGCATGGAGTCAAGGATGATCCCCGGTCTCGTTTCGGTATTGAGCCTCATAGTCGATTTCTTCTACGAAGCAACCCCATTTGTAATACTAGCCCTCGCATTGGCGCTGTTATGGCAGCTTAGTAAGGTTGCGATTTCCTTCTTTTTCGCGAGCGCTAAAGTAATCGCCTTCGTTGCCCTGCTCATTGCACTAAACGCCGCGCTCAACCGAAAAGAAGAGTTCGCAGAACTACGAAACTTCGATTATCGCGGCTACGCGAGTAAGAGCGTTGCAAAGTGGGGGGAAGTAATCGAAGAGGCCTCCTTAGAGAAACTATCCAGCGCTAGTATCTGGGACCTTGAACAATTTCGCTCAAAAGACATTGGTTAGTCTGAGAGCAAAAACTCATCGACAACTCTGCTTTGCATTCGTAGAGTAACATCTAGCGGTCACAAACTCAGCGTACAGTAGGCACGAGACACAAATGATTGAAACAGTTCTAAGCCTCATCGGAGATAATCAACCTTGGTGGTTCTGGGCCTTGGCAGCACTGCTGCCCCTTTGTGCGCTGCTGTTCGTTCGAGAGTTTCTTTGCTGGTTTTGGAAGATCAACCACGCTCTAAGACGATTGGATCGTTTAGAGAAAAGAATAAGCGGACTTCAATTAGGCACAGAAGATGTTTCGCCTAAAAAGAGGTCACCAGTATCCCCGGCCGTATCTTCAGTTCAGAAAGCGAGCGAATAGCCCAAGCTATGCTAAAATCGGCTAATCCTAAAACAGCGACCAGGAAGACTTCGGTTCATTCTCCTCACGCAATTCAGCAGCTCTAGTTTCGAGTGTCTTAAGATTAACGCGATATTGATCGTTTTCAGGAGCAAGCTCTATCGCTTTCTCAAACGAGCTTAGCGCACGCTCTATCTTACCCACCGCTTGGTAGCTCAAAGCTAAGGTATTATGAGCAGAAGCATTACTAGGATTGAGCGCAACTGCTTGCTCTGAAACTGAGACTCCTTCAAAGAAACGACCAAGCTTATTGTAGGCCAATCCAAGGTTGAGAAACGCTTCTGCACTCTGCGCGTCCTTCTTCAACACCGCCCGGTAGCGTAAAATGGCTTCTTTCCAATCCTTCGCAGCCATAGCCGTCTTGGCCAACGCTAGATTAGAGCTAACATCGTCGGTATTCACGGCGAGTTCCTTACGAAACGCAAGTTTCGCTTTACGGTTCTGCCCGCGCTTTTCGTATAAGGTAGCAAGTTTGCGATGGACGCCTTCTCTACTTGGATCGACTCGAACCGCAGCTTCGTAAGCAGTAATCGCACGCTTTAGCTCGCCCTTGCTCTCAAGATGCTCTGCAAGAAGAATAAGCGCTGAGACAGAGCGAGAATCCAAACGAAGGGAAATGCTAAGCTCCCTCACACCTTCATCTGCTTGTCCTCGACGTAGAAGAATGCCTGCCAGCATTTCGTGAGAAGCCGCATGATTCGGGTAATAGGCTATCGCCTGAGAGAGTAGCGAATATGCGGAATCATCATCTTTTCGTTTAAGCGCGCCAAGTGCCTGCTCGTATAGTTCAAGGCCAAGAGACTCTGCTGACTTCGGACTCTCAGCCTCAGGCGAAGGGGCTGCTTCGGGAGCATTACTAACCGCTGCTTTCTCCTCCTCCTTCACTTCGGCCGTAGGTAGAGGAAAAGATACGCCCGTATCGCTCCCCTTCAAAGGAACTAAAAATTGTTCTTCTTCCTCTTCAACTGCGCCCGCGACTTCTTGAGCAGACGGAGACTGAACACTGTCACTCTTAGAGTAGAAGTAAAAAGCAGCGCCCAATATTCCCAAAACGGCACAGGCCAGCGCACCGACGGTTCCCAAACTGGCACCGCCACTCAAAACAGGCTTCACTGTCTCTGCAGGCTGGTGTAAGGCAAGAGTAAGCTCTTCAGCTAACTCCTTAGCAGACTGCGGACGTAGAGCAGGATCCTGTTCTAACGCCCGGTAAACTACCTTCTGCACCGCAGCAGAAACACTAGAAGTTATCTCTGGTGGAAAGTCTCTCGGCTTCTCCGAGATTTTCTTAATTAGAAGCTCAGCGACCGAATCTGATTCGTAAGGAGTTTGCCCACTAAGCATTTCATAGAGCACAACTCCCAGCGCGTACACATCAGTGCGAGCGTCAATCTCACCGCTACTTGCCTGTTCAGGCGCAAGATAATGAGGAGTTCCTATCATTCTCCCCGCAAGCGTAAGACCTGAGTTCGCGTCTACCTCTTCAGTGAGGAGCTTCGCTATGCCAAAATCCAAGACCTCTACCCAGTCTATCTCGGGCTCATCACTTTCAGCAGCGATACGTGTACTCAAAACCTGAGAGCGAGAGCTGAGCATGATATTGTCTGGCTTTAGATCCCGATGCACGACGCCAACCGCGTGAGCAGCTTCAAGTGCTGCTGCAACCTGAAGCAGAATCCCATAAGAACGCTGCACACCGAAGGCACCCACTTTTTGAATCTCTTCGCGAAGCGTTTCTCCTTCGACAAACTGCATGACAAGAAAGGGAATACCGTCAGACATTCCGAAATCATGAATGGTAATCGCGTTTGGATGTTCTATGCGACTCGAGATGCGAGCCTCTTGTTCAAATCTTCGAAGCAGCAGGTCATCGTCTGTATCGATGAGCGATGCATGAATTACTTTGATCGCGACAATACGCTCTATCATCACATGACGCGCCTTATACACCGCACCCATGCCACCGGCACCAATACGCTCTAGTATCTCGTACTTGCCATCTAGTACGCTGCCGACCAGCGAGTCATTTGGATTTGTCTGAGCTTCACCCATTGAGCGTATTCTCTTCCGCGAAAATGCCTCGATTCTGAGAGGCGGAAATTAGAAACTTGGATAGGTTTTTAACGCAGGCCGATACCTGAGTCAATAAGTGCCAGAATCTAGAATGAATGAGGGCTCTAGGCGTTCTCCAGGTATTCTAATAGTTGAACCAGCGTAAAACTCAAAGATTCTCCGCTGATTCCTCCTAACTACTTGAACCAGCACGGTGACCGCAGTCTTTACGGGAAATCTAACCAACCGAAATGATTATGGAGCTGCGCGGGCTTGAACCGCGGACCTCCGCCTTGCAAGGGCGGCGCTCTCCCAACTGAGCTACAGCCCCATGTAGAGGGGGGATATTTAAGCGGGGAGGATACTATTCCTTCCCTTTTTGCACTAGTCGAAAACTAGTGCTGCAAGAACTAAAAAACTACCTAGTTCACTTCTGAATCTTGGCTTCACCCATACAGCAAAAGAGAACTGGTGGGGCTGGGAAGATTTGAACTTCCGACCTCACGCTTATCAGGCGTGCGCTCTAACCAACTGAGCTACAGCCCCAAAAATCAACCAAGAGAACCTAATCCCCAGGGGTAGAAGCTGTCAATCGAATGCCCAAAAATTAGTGCAATTCTTTGCCTTTATCCCTCGAAACCGAGTAAACGGCTTCGTTTTCTACAGCATAATTTCGAGGAACACAATTGGAAGAGATTCAGCGCGAAAAATAATACTCAATTATTTCAGCTCCTTATGCTATACTAGTAAATAAGTGCTAAATTCAGCGCTTGTTGCATGCGGTGTTACCGAAGTTTTTACGTGCATCGACTGACCGTTTCGCCGTATCAAATTAGATAAGGGTGTTTGACTAAACCTTAACCGTATTCCGGCATTTCACAGTCAACACTTCCGGATAATGCATGCTGAGCAGGTTCAACGGTGGAGACAACTCTACTTCTAAACGCCAGCTATGAACCCCTGAGGGTCATTACCTGGCAACGCGCAATTACGCTGTCCTTCTTGGGCAAGGTTGAAATCGTTGATTCCTACGACAAGGAAGTTCGCTCCGTTTCGCTTGCCCTCAAAGTCCCCGCTGTCGTTAGACTACTTCGCTACGTAAAACTCGGCCGCAAACGTCCCCCACTTAGTAAAACCAATCTACTCGCAAGAGATGAATTCTCCTGCCAATACTGCCATCTCACCCTTAGCCAACGCGACGCCACCGTCGATCACATTGTCCCGAGGTCTCAAGGCGGGGGCACAAGCTGGGAGAATGTCGTAGTAGCTTGCGGAAGCTGCAATCGAAAGAAAGGCGGTAGAACCCCAGCAGAGGCTCGCATGCAGCTAGCAAAACCCGCGGTTGCCCCAGAATGGCTCCCAGTGCTTAACGTCCGTTTGCACCGCAATTTACCCGAATGTTGGCTTATCTTCCTCAGCTCCTAGTCCTACGTATGGGCCCAGCTTACGGCTAATTTTTGAGCTTCTTCACTCTCATGCTTTATATAGTCATCGTGAAAAGAAATTCCCGGTAGATTGTACTGTAGCGAAAACACTTTGATTGAAGAAAGCCCCTTGCTTTGTCAGCAGCCTTCAGTGGAAAAAACCCTGATCGGGTTTTTGCTGTGTCTTGATGACTATATTCTTTGTCCCCTTCAGGGGGTCCGTTCAATCGCCACGGAGGCTTTTAAGCTGAGATGAACGCAGAGCACCTCAAACAACTAGCGAGCCTAGCTCAGACTCCTCGCGTGCAAGCACTCCTAGATGCCCTTGGAGACGAGGCACAACTGCATCTAGTTGGCGGCAGCGTGCGAGACAGCTTGCTTGGAAGAGAGAGCTTCGACTTAGATTTTGCCTCAGCCTTAACACCCGACGCTCTTCTAGAAAGACTGACCCAGGCTAATTTACGGGTTATCCCAACCGGGCTCCAGCATCAGACTGTCACGGCAGTTCCTATCCCCGGAGAAGCGGAAGTGGAGATCACCAGCTTTCGCTCAGCGGGAATGAGCCCCACAAGTGGCTTGGTGTTTGGAGAGAGTATCGAAGAGGATTTGCGCTTTCGTGATTTCACGATCAACGCCCTAGCCTACTGCCTTTCAACCAAGGAGCTAATCGACCCTTGCAATGGCCAAGAAGATATTCTGGCTCGCAGGATCCGAGCGGTAAGAGATGCGCGCACTCGTTTCGAAGAAGACCCCCTTCGCATTCTTCGTATGGTTCGCTTCGCTTGCTTGCCTGAGTTCACGCTGGATTCAGAAACCAAAGAAGCTTCAAGAGAGTTCGCCGCCAAGATTCCAGCAATTGCTCCAGAACGAATCAGAGTTGAATTTTCCAAGATACTAACAAGTGCGAGAGCTGATGAAGGACTAGGGCTTCTTGAGGAACTAGGCTTTCTCAGAACGTTTCTCCCTGAACTAAGCGACTGTGTTGACTTTGAACAAAACGAATTTCATCCAGATGCAGTCTTTGAGCACACACTGGTCGTCATAATGAAGACGAAGCCAGAATTACGTCTACGTCTTGCTGCCCTGTTTCATGACATTGGTAAACCTCCAACTTTGAGTGTTGATGAAGAGGGTAGACGACATTTCTACCGGCACGAAACGGTAGGCGCAGAGATGGCGTCGGAGATACTCTCTCGCCTACGTTACTCAAACAAGCTACGTGAAGAGGTTGTGACGCTTGTAAGAACTCACATGCGACCGATCACGGCAGGCATGCCGGGATTACGTAGACTTCTGCGAGACACAGAAGACGTATATGAGGATTGGCGTGAGCTTAAAGAGGCAGATGCGAGTTCGGTCTTACTAGACCCTCAGCAGCTCAATCAAGAACTCGCAGATTTCGATCTATTAATGGAAGAGGTTAAGAAAGGGCCGAATGTGTCCCCTCTTAAGAATTTAGCTATTGCGGGCGCCGATCTAATCGCTCTCGGCCTGACTCCTGGTCCACGATTTGGTGAAATTCTTAGAGCACTTCACGAGCGAGTGCTTGACGATCCGGAGCTTAACACTAAAGACACGCTTTTGAATTTCGTAAAAGAAACAGAGAGCCTCTGAAATACCGCTCACTCTTCAATGCCGTATTGTTTCACCTTGGTAATTAAATTACTCCGGCTGATTCCTAGTTTCTTAGCAGCAGTCGTCTTATTGCCCTTGGTATGCTCTAGAGCATCTGAAATCATTCGCCGCTCTAGGTTTTCTATCGCAGCTTTTAGCTCACCTGCGGTTTCTTGGGAATCGTCACGGATCTCCA
>QIGM01000386.1 GCA_003230795.1 bacterium | reverse complement strand
CAACGACGACTGAAAATAGCTTACTCCAAGTTCATCCATGGAGGGTAGCGTTTTCATTCGTTCGTAAAAAAGTTGTGCGTTCGCTTTCTGGTCGTTGGCTTCATATGTTCGAGCAAGCACGTTGAGACATTCAGCGTTCTGCCAGCAACTGAGCTTGCATGCTACTTCTGCCAGCTGCCTGGCCCAGTCGGGATTAGCTTCCGGCCCATTTCTAAGATAGCTACGGGAAAGAAGTAATACAGGACGCGGATCTCGCGAAGAGGCCGACATGGCACGAGTAAGCTGTTCTCTCGCTTGAATGATTCGACCTCGCTCAAGTAAGCGCTCACCGCGCAATAACACTGCCTCAAAGGGAGCCTCTCCAGTTGAGAGAACGCGAGCGAGAAGCCTCTCGCCTAGCCTAATATCGCCACAAACCACTTCAAAGTGCGCTAAGGCAGTATTCAAATGAAGGTTTCTCTTATCTTCTAGGCTCAGATCAGATTTAATTCGCAGCAAATTTCTTCTTACTGATTCCTGCTCTTCAAGACCGACACAGCTATAGAGCGCAGAATGCATGTAGCAGCTAAGAACCTGCACATCATCTGGGAACTGTTCGAGACAAGAGCGCATGGTGCTCGTGGCAGAAAGTGCGCGGCCCGTATACATCTGAATTCTTGCAGCCAGAAGGTAGACGTCTTTAGAGCATCCCGAATTTATTAAAAGTCTGCGCAAGACTCCGAGAGAGCCTTCGTAATCGCTGATGCGGTACAAGCAATAGGCAAGATCTAGTTCAGCAGAATTCTTAGCGGGATGGCTCGGATATTTCTCTATACCAGCACGGTAGAGTTCACCGGCTCGCGCGAAATCTTTACTTTTAAAAGCTTCTGCCGCACGAATCCAAGTCCAGACTGGTCGGGTCTTCCAAAGGCGTACCCATTGAAAGTACTCCTTAGAACGGCTTAGAAGACTTGTAAGGAGTTTGCTGCCAGGAATGCTTCCCCCAACTTTTGCATCACTCTTTTTTCTTCTGCGATTGTTAAACACGATACCTCCAACCTCAAACTACCTGGCTCCGCCACCTCTACATTCGCCGCCTTCACCCGAGTGATTATCTAGTAAATAAAAATCTCACTTAATGCAAATAAGCATGAATGCTATCGTTTTAACGCTATTTCTCCACGCCCCTATAGTGTTATGGAACCCTTTGCAGAGAAGTATTCACAGAAAGTTAAATAAGTATCTGAATAGTATGAAGAAAATTACTAAGTTAGGCCTATACGGATTGTTTTCTCTTCGTTTCTACAGATTCCGACACTAGTTTCAAGCAGGTAACAAGACAGGTCCGAAATTCTCAACTGTAAAAATATTGAAAACTCCGAGCCGTATTGTGGAGATCGGCAGTTAGATCCCTTGAAACAAATGTGAATTTGGTGCATGTATAGATGCTCTAAAAAGTCCACAGGGGCTTGTAGAATGATTTATCGATTAGGTCCCTGAACATAAACGCTAAATAAAGCGCTCGAGAGTCGGCAAAACGATAGCGCCGAGCTTTCATAAAAGAGGAATTTCATCATGTTTGCGGTGCTTAGAACTGGCGGAAAGCAATATTGTGTCGAGCCGGGCTCTCAAATAGAAGTCGAAAAGCTTAGTGGCGAGGTCGGAGAGACTATAGAGCTCCACGAAGTCTTGCTAGTAGCTAAAGGTAAAGATATCAAGATCGGCCAGCCATTGGTTGAAGGCGCAAGCGTTGCTGGGAAGATAGTCAGCCAATCTCGCGGCGATAAAAAGATTATCTTCAAAAAGATTCGTCGACACGGTAAGCAGCTCAAAAAAGGGCACCGACAATCAATAACAAAGCTTGAAGTAGAAACTATTTCAGCCGGTTAAATTTCAGCCGGTTAAATTTCAGCCGGTTAAATTTCAGCCGGTTAAATTTCAGCCGGTTAAATTTCAGCCGGCTAAAAACGATCAAGAGAGTGAGGAGATTTTTCGATGGCTCATAAGAAGGCAGGTGGATCAACCCGTAACGGACGTGACTCACGTGGACAGAGACTCGGAATCAAGAAGTTCGGTGGCGAGGTAGTTCGCGCAGGCAACATTCTTGTTAGACAGCATGGGACAAAGTTTCACCCAGGGACCAATGTTGGCCTTGGAAGAGATTGCACACTTTTTGCGTTGGTTGACGGCGAAGTTACCTTTGAGCGCAAAGGCCGCGATAAGAAACAAGTAAGCGTCTACCCTTCCGCATAGTTCCCCCCGTATGAGCTTCCGGTATGCGATTCATCGATGAAGCCAAAATTAAGGTAACAGCCGGCAACGGCGGCTCTGGCTCCGTGTCCTGGCGTCGAGAAAAGTATAAGCCCAATGGCGGCCCCGATGGAGGCAATGGCGGCAGCGGTGGTGCCGTTATTTTTGTTGCCGACGCTAACCTCAACACTCTTATTGATTTCTCCTTCGCTCCGCTGATCAATGCGAAGAACGGAAACAACGGTGAAGCCAACCTGCGCACAGGTGCTGACGGTAGCGATACCGTGCGTGTTGTCCCGATTGGCACTCAAGTCTTTTACAACGAAGAGCTAGTCGCTGACCTTTCCGTAAAGGGTGCTCGTTGGATTGCTGCCAAAGGAGGCCGTGGCGGAAAAGGAAATTCTTTTTTTAAGACGTCCACAAACCAAGCACCTAAGAAAGCGCAACCTGGATTCGCCGGAGAAGTGTTCGAGTTCAACCTCGTGCTCAAGTCTGTCGCCGATGTCGGACTTCTAGGTCTTCCGAATGTAGGCAAATCAACACTGGTCTCTGTTATCTCCCAAGCTCACCCGCGCATCGCCGACTACCCCTTTACGACAGTACGCCCGAGTCTCGGCGTAGTGCTCTTGGAAGATAGTCGAAGATTTGTAATCGCCGATATCCCGGGCTTAGTTCCCGGAGCGCACGAAGGTAAGGGTTTAGGGCTACAGTTTCTTCGTCATGTTGAGCGCACAAAGACTTTGGCTCATCTGCTAGACATGTCGGCCGTGGACCAAGGTGCTTGGGCCCATATCGATCCAGATGAAATCGAAGAGCAGCGAATTATCGATGAAGCGCTCAAGCAGTTCGAAGCGATAGATCGAGAACTAAGGCTTTACTCCGAAGAGCTTGCTAGCCGACCGAGAGTAGTAGTGTTTTCAAAGGCGGATCTGCCAATCGCAAGCCGAGCGGCAAAGCTCGCTGAAAGCGCGTTTAAAGAACTCGGACACGATGTTTACCTAATATCAAGCCAAGTTGGAACCGGCCTAAGCGGCCTAAAAGAGCGGCTTTTTTCACTTTCTCATACCGAAACGACTTAAGAATTGAATGAAATGGTCTCTTTTGATATTATAAAGGGAGTAAATAGAGCATGGAGATATAGCTTCTGAACATGACTTCTACCGGATTTTGCTTTGCGATCAGCCTAAGCTACTCTTCTCTGCAGGTTTTCTCCTGTGGGGGGACGAAAGTAGCAAACAGAATAAGGGCTATTGCATGAGAAACGAAAAGCACGGCACTGTCTATGTCGGCACGGGCTATGCCAGCACGGGCGCGCTCGACGACAGGACGCATCAAATCACCTCCTCCAGTATCTCCTCATCACACAGCATCTCCTCACAAGACCGGGACACATCTGAATATCTAGACCTCAAGCCAGCAACTAGCGATGAAGGCTTAGCGCTTGCGCAGCGAGCGGTTGAGATTGCAATCGAGTTCAAAGGACTTGATGTCCGCGGCATTGATCTCCAAGGCATCAGTGATATCACCGACTATTTTGTAATCATCAGCGGCACATCGGAAAGACATGTAAAGGGTCTAGCAGATAATATACGTGAGAACATGCCGGAACGTCCGAGTGACATGAACGGATACGAGACCGGAGAGTGGGTGCTACTCGACTATGGCAATGTGATTGTTCACATATTCTACGAGCCAAGCAGACAACACTACGCTTTTGACGCCCTCTGGGATCAGGCTGAAAGCATAGAGCTAGACGCAAAGCTAGAGCAGGCAGTAAGAAAACTACGCACAGGCTTAATACGCTAAGAGCCTAATACGCTAAGGGCCTAATTCGTACCGGATGATATTCGTTCTGTTAGAGAACGCTAGATAAAGCTTTGCAATTTTAATTAACCGCAGAGGACGCTAAGGACGCAGAGGATTTGAATGCCAAGCGTTTTAATCCTCTGCGTCCTTAGCGTCCTCTGCGGTTAATTAAATGCTCGAGCAGTTATCTGTAAGATCATATCGTGGCTAATACGTTAGTAACCTCAACGTAAATCCTCATTAGTATCGGCAACCGCTTCCAGACCTTCGCGAATCGGCTACTCTCGTTCGAGAATAATTGCACCTGCCATGGCACCCGCAGCACAGATACTGATCAAGCCGCGTTTTAAGGATCGACGAGCAAGTTCTGATGCAAGCGTCGCGACCATTCTTCCGCCGGTTGCCGCAAAGGGATGCCCGAGTGCAATTGAACCACCGAGGACGTTTAGTTTTTCAGGAGCGACGTTACCGACTGAATCGAGCTTCCACCCCTCTTCCCAAGCTTTAATGTTAGCAGCAACCTGAGCACCGAATGCCTCATGCACTTCGATCAGGTCGAAATCGTCTAACTTCATACCTATTCGCTTTAGCAGCCGAGGCACGGCCACCGCAGGGGCCATCAAAAGGCCGTCGTTAGGGTCAATTGCGGAATACTCGTAATGGGTAAGGTGCGCGAGTACTGGTCGGTTCTCTGCCTGCGCCCGCTCATTAGACATTAAGAGCACAGCCGAGGCACCATCGGTGAGCGCACTTGCATTACCCGCCGTAATTGTTCCGGCAGAAGAGCGATCAAATACAGGGCGAAGCTTCTCCAGCTTCTCCATAGAGGTATCCGCTCGCACTAAGGTATCTTTCGTGACACCGGCAAGCGGCTCGATCATATCCACAAGTAAACCCTGCTCCATTGCCGCAGCCGCGTTCTGATGACTGGCGAGGGCGATTTCGTCCTGGCGAATGCGCGAGATTTTCATTTCCTTGGAAGTCATCTCCATATGCTGCCCCATCGTAAGCCCAGTCGAAGGCTCAGTGACACCCGGAGGCTTTGGCATAAAACTCTTTGGCCGAAGCGAACTCACAAGCTTGAGGCGCTCACCCATGGAGCGCGCACGAAAAAGTTTGAGAAAAGTCTTCGAAGCATTTGGATCAAACACAAGCGTCGGATTCGACATCGACTCTGTTCCACCTGCAATTCCGCAATGCACTGCTCCAAGCGCGATACGATCCGCAATAGAAGTAATGGCAATTAGACCGGAGATACAATTATTACTCACGGAGTGCGCATACACTGTTTTCGGTAATCCAGCGGCAAAAAGAATCTCGCGCGCCCAATTTGGCGTCTTGGGATCAAGGAGAACGGTGCTGAATATAAATTCATCTACCTTCTCTGGATCGAGCTCGTAGCGACGCACAAGGGAAGAAAGCACGTGCACACCCAGCTCTTGCATCGTGAGATCACTGAAATGGGTACCCGCTTTTACAAACGGCGTTCTCACTCCACCAACTACAGCAACTCGACGCTCTAAACTCGCCATAACTCTCTCCGCTTTAAATTAAAAACTCTACACGTCATTTTCCCACCTCAACTTGGCTACGGCAAGGCAAAGCAGCGAGGTAGCACTTGCAAAAGAGCAGGAAGTGGCCTGTTATCATTGTGATTCCCAATAAGAGCGAAGACAGCAAAAGCTAAGATGTCGAAGCAAACGAGTAACAACATACAGCTTCAAATCGGCGACAAGGTACGCCTTCTAAGCAGTCGTGCATTGGGAGAGATTCTTGAAGGCCCCGATAGACGAGGTCGATATCGACTAAGCATTGGCTCATTAACGCTATACGCTACAGCAGAAGAATTCGATGCCTTACCAAGGAAAAGGAAAAATCCTACGCAGACAGATACTAAGAAAAAACCGAGAAAGAGCTCGTCTGGACCGACGCTGCGCTGCGACCTTCATGGCCTCACCAAAGCCCAGGCCCTCGAAGCCCTCGAGAACTGCCTCAATCAAGCCCTACTGCAAGGGAGCCAGAGAATTGAGGTAGTGCATGGAATTGGCAAAGGAATACTCAAATCCGCCGCCAACGCCTATTTCAAGTCCTGCCCTCAAGTCGCCCAAATCAAGCCAGATCTGCATAATCCTGGTGTTTTTTGGGTATATTTGTAGTTTCAAGCCCTCTCTTCTCTAAGATTTCTCAATCTAATTTCTACGGTGATTTCAACATCTTGCAAGTTTATTGAGGTTTTTTACTAATTTAATCGGACTAAGCTTACGTGGAGAGATTACAGGAGTGTCTGATTGTGACATAACTCTAGTCGAGAACTTATTGGGATCGGGTTGCGATTGAAACGAGGAACGTAAGGATGAAGCATTTAGCAGTAATTAAGAACATTCTCTTCGGTGCAGCGGTTTTTGCGCTACCGAGTGGGGCATCGGCCATTCCGGTCGACCTCGACTATGATTACACGAATTTTACTTGTGATGGTTGTTACGAATACGACATCAACAACAAATCAATTCCGGGACGAGGTAGCGACACTAATGTCTATGACCTCGGAGCGATTCTTTATTTCTACGGAGACACTGGCCCACGCACTCGTGTCGTCTACGAATTCGAAGAAGACAGCACGCTCTACCTAGATGTCGCTAACTCAGCGATTTACATCACCGCAGGAGCGGAAAGTCAGTTTACCAACAGAGGCACTGATAGCCCTGAAGGTGAATTCTTCAATACTGATGTTCAGATTTATATGCAGTTTGTTGATGGTGTGACAATCGACACAGACGCTAACGGCGTGCCGATTTCTGTCAGTTGCTGGAGCAAGTGCCGACAATAGTGGCTTCGTGCTCTGGGACAATGCTTTCTACGCAGCATCGCTTGAGACCAAGTTAAACGGCGACGGGAACTCAGCGACCTGGGATGAGAACACAGATTACTTCACGAACTGGATGATGGGAACCTCTTCCTTCCTCAATACGGACGGGACAGTTAACACACAGCTTGGAAATGAGTTCACAGTGAGAGGAGACCTCCACTTTGATACTGAAGGCCGAGAGGTTCCTGAGCCAGCATCAATGCTGCTTCTTGCTTCGGCAATTGGTGGTGGATTGTTGCGACGAAAGA
>QIGM01000438.1 GCA_003230795.1 bacterium | reverse complement strand
CGATAGAAGTTGCAAAACGTAATCCAGAGCGAACTTCCCACACAGTAAAGAGTTTTCGGCTGAGCGAGGAAAATAGATTTAAAGTGGCAAAGGCAGGCCTGGAGCAGGACCCTCGCGATTTTCTCGATAGGTTTAGCTATCCGGCCTACAAAATTTCAGACCCTCGCCACGTCGCATCGCTCGCGGAGACCGCGATAAAGCTCAATCCCAATGCCTTCTTAAACGGGTTTCCAGATGCGTACAGCTTCGAAATAGGTGGAGCAGCCTCCCCTATTCTCGAGCAGCTCTCCGAGGCTCAGAAAACTGAAGTCATTCGCGCAATCCTTCAGAAGAATCCTAGTTTAGCGCTAACAGGCGTGAAGCTAATGGGATTTAAGGAACAACGGTCAATACGAACAGTGCTGCATGAGTGCCTTGAGCAAGTAAGTACTTCAGAAAAGAAGGAGGATTTTCAACGACTGGTAAATGACATGGCAGAGTCAGGGTTCTATGAATCCGTAGGTCTCAGCGACAAAAAACTTCTTCTTGATGCGACTCGAGAGTTACTCTCGGTAGATAGAAGCGAAATGATTATTTACTCCTCAAGTAACTTGCTGCCTGATACCTCCTCATGGAGTCCGAACGAAATCTACGAACTAGCGCTGCTAACCGCGGAACTTGCACCCGATCAACTCATTCGGAATCTTGGGACTCTCGGACTAGATGCTGGAGCAGAAAATTCAGATACCCATCCGCTTCTCGATGAGAAAAGACGTGTTGCCGTTGTTAACAAGCTTCTTACCAGCCTCGATGAGAAGAGCAAAATTGATGCTGTTTCAGTCATCGAGCATGTCGGAATAAAGGATCAGGTCGAGCTATACAAAACCCTTCGCCTCGTTGTCACGCGCCAGCCCGATGTCGTCCTGCATCTTAAAGAACTCGGTGTCACCGACGGACGTGCTGTCCGGGCTCTACTAAAACTCGCATTGGATAAAGATAAATTAGCCCCCAAATCTATCTACCGATCTCAAAACTCCCTCGTAAAAAACGCGCTAGAGCTTGCAGAGCAATACCCGGACGTCGCGAAAAGAATTGTGATGCACTGCGCACATCGGGATTTGGCCACAGTGTTGAACAACACCCACAAGGTGGAAGGAGTGCTTAGTCGAGAGCAGTTGATGCAGAGTGTCTATGCCCTTGCGGTTGCTCGTCATGGCTTTAGTGCTGAAGAGATAGTTGAGGCCGCTGAGTCCCCCTACGAAAAGTATGGCTCCTCCTTTCCCACAGCAATGAGTGGGGCAGAGCTACGTAAGATTCTCGCTTACTCTCTCGCAGTCGACGCTGCGGCGGTGTGTGAATCAAGCGATGCCTATGCTCGCGGTCGTCTTAAAGAGCCGCTAAGAAAGTTACTTAGCTCAGAGGCGACTCTTGATTACATAGTCAGCAAGTCGATTGCTGCCGGAAATGTGGTGAATGCTCGTAAGTTAGTAACCCTCTCCGGTCAGAGTCGAAGTGCTGATGTTCTTGAGGATTTAGACAATCGAGTCGAGCGAATGCTCAGTAGAAGCACAACCTCCGATGAAGAGCGTCGTGCGCTTACCTCTTACAAACAGGCGCGCGAACTTGGCACTCATAAGTTCGCTCAGGCAAATGCCGTTTCGCTTTTCGGCAGAGAATAGAGCCAAGGGGTGCTCGCGCGTTACTACGAGCCCTTTGCTGGATTGTTAGAGATGAGCGGACAGCAAGAGTCGGATGAGCAAACTCGCTACGCTCAAGTTGTGGCGAATCACCTTGGGTGCAATAGAGGTGTAGTTCCTGCGCAAACTCAAAATACGATGCCCAAAATACCAGATCAGCGAGGCGACAAACTTCGCCATCAGGCAATCACATTCGATGCTATGGGGGCAAAAGGGGCTAATCAAGTATGTAAAGAAATAAACTTAGGATTATTTGATGCGAATAGTGAAAAACGACTAATCGTGAGCCGATTATCATTTAACCGCTAAATCGAACGAGAAATAGGCCGCTTAGCGCCGCAACATCGAAGTGTCGCCAACGCAGATATCGACGAACTTCTTAAATCGAAGAAAAATGCTTTCCTGAATATAGGGAATACCATGCCGCTGACAGATATCTTTTACCTTTGGCTGTATCCGTTGGTAAGTCGTCATTGGTAGATCTGGGAAGAGATGATGTTCGATTTGATAGTTCAACCACATCTGCGGGTAATCGATGCTGTCGCTACCGGTGTGGTAGTTCACCGTTCCTAGAACTTGGTTAAGGTAGAACTCTCGCTTTCCCTTAAAATGCTCTTCAAAACGATACAGGTCATCTCCCGAGTGGTTAGGAGCGATGATCATATAGGTATGGAAATTTGTAAAGGCTTCTGCGAGCACTCGGTTAATAAGAAAAAACAATACTGCGTTTGTTCCCAAGGGGAGGAAGAGTAAAGGAATTAAAACAAAGTGAAGAAGTCCGTAGGGAAGATAACAGTAGAACCACAGCCTTCTCGAAAGTGGTTTTCGTAAATCAAGGAAATTCTTAAACGTAATGTGATACGTATGGCCTTTTGACGCAGTGCGTTGCTTATAGGAATGCAAAGCACTCAGTGTGTTCGGAGCATAATAGATAAACTTCCAAGAGATTCCGAATAAGAATAGCGCAAGGTACTTAAGCGGCTTGGGGAGTTTAATTTGGCGCAAAAACTCTGCATGGTCTTCGACCAGGTCAGGGTCTCCATGCTCGCCCGTATGGTAGTGGTGCAGAATATTATGCTCGCAATTCCACGCTTCAGGATCAATCCAATCAAACCAATCGATGTAGCGACGCCAACCCATGGCAAAGAATTTACTCTTGTAACGGTCCGGAACTCCCGGAACCTTATCGTAACCTCCGTGTCCGATATGATGCATCAGCAACCAACGAGTGATTATTCCCTGACTGATACAAAGAATCGAAAGTGGGTTCGGGAAGATCCAGGCGGTCCCGTATCCGAGCAGCGACAAGAACCTGCCAATTCGTTCGAAACGCTTGAGGTGCAGAAAATCCTCATGCACCAGACTCGCCTGGGCAACTTCACGCAGCTGTTCAATCTCTGAGCTAAAGCTCTTCAGGTCTGGGGAAGTATTTGGAAGCTCAGTGTCGGTTTGCATCGCAATTGTGATGAACAGTGTCCAGATGTGCAGTATCTACTTAGCTCTAAACACTCTACGGGAAGCCCTATGCTTAGGTTCAAGCACTAGAATCGTAGTATCCCGGCCCGCCTAAGACAACCAAAAACGGGCGCGACAAAAAGAGACTACCTACGCGACAGCCCTTGTAAATAGTGAACCGAGGCATCCACTAGGGCCGCAGCGCCGTTCTGGGTCAGATCTTGAAACCCAGCCCTAGCTGCTATTTCCGCACGCTGCCCGCAAGTAAGAAAACCAGGATAGCGTGCCCATGTATGCCAGGATTTGTCCCGTAAGAATAGGAATAAACGAGGAAATGGAGCGTCACTGCTAAAAGAGTCCCAATGATCAAACCAAAGCTGGGTTCTCGGACTTAGCTGACGACGAACTTGCTTAGCGAGAACTGTATTATTTCGTTGCCAATGAAAGCTTGCCTGCTGAGCAGCATAGAGCCCCAGAACCGCAAACGCCGCTTCAAGGCGTTCACTCGCACGCTCACGGAAAAACGCACGTTGCAGCATAGAAAGTAGCCGAAGACCATTTTCTATGCCGAGAAAATCATCACCGGTTAAGTTAAAGCCGTTCGAGTTAAGCACAGCTAGTCTTTGCTGAACGGGCAATCCTCGAAACGCCTTCGTCGGCAAATCATCCCAACCCTGCTCTCGAATTCTTTCGACAATTTGAATCACCATAGGCGGCGCTGTGTCACCCCCAGTTGAGCAGGCGAGTAAGCGATAGAGCTCTTGAGCTCCTGGCGGCAAATTGTAAAAAATCGTTTGTTCGAGTTGCGCCTGCGACAAGCCTAGCTTTGGCCAGCCAGCCTTACTAATGTCGCTCACAACAGCCCGTGACAGTAGCAACAAGAGCGTGGAGCGCCGACGAGTCTGTAGGTTACGGACTGGGCGAATCAGTGCGTTACGGGGTTTTTCACCGTCGTCGACAATGTTTTCCAAAGGAAGAATGAAAAGCGGGGAGGCGTTCATTTCCTAGTCCGAATCTAGTTGAGCAATGTTCCCAAAGAATGTCGCACGATATTCATCGAAATACAACGTTGCAGCCTGGGCTGCCGTAACGCCCATGGCAGGAGCTACAACCAGTGCTTGATATCCTCTTCCGTAGACAGACGAAGCCATTCCTCACGATGCATCTCGTAGTCATGCCACTGGAGTTCTAGATAGGACTTTTCAAGAGAAAGCGGTGCAGAATTTGGACGCATGCGAATGAGCCCGACGCCGTGATCGAAGTCTGCTGTAATCGCATCAAGCGTGCTCTCTTGTCTAAATAACATAAACGCTTTCCACACATCCCCATTCCAGACATAAGTCTTGGCTTGCCGAAGTTGGTGAATCTCTTCACTTGGACGACAGTCATGGAGAACAATCAGGCCGTTTTTCCGTAAGCAGCAGAGGGCGTTTCTCACGTCCTTATACACCTGCTCTGCATAATGTAGCCCATCGATAAAAATAACATCGAAGGTATCATCAGAAATCTCAAAAAAGGTGTCACTCGTCATGCGATGAGTCCCACCGGAAACAGGGTCGACTCCTACTTTATACGGCGCTCGAATTTGGTCGAAGGTCGCGTTATCTAGACAGCCAATCTCTAAATACTTCGTGTATGCAAATCGCTCTATTGCATAGTTTATGATTGAAGCCGCCGAGTCTAACCTCTGCTCAACGAAGCTCGGCACGAGAGCTTCAGCTATATCACTGTGCATCACATCAGCAGAGGGAGCTGAATTCAAGTTTTGCAGATACTCTCTAACACTAGGCTCTTCCCCGTGGCGCTCAAGAAAATTCCCGCAGAGCAATGCAGCTTTATCCTGGCGACCAGCAGCAGCGTACACATCGGCACAGTTGAGAACTATCTTCGCATCCCCTTGATCCAGCAGCACTGCTTGTTCCAAATGTCGTAGTGCGTTTTTCAACAGTCCCTTAGTTTGAAGTTATTGTAATCTTATTCCCTAGAGGCTAACTTTTGCTGACATTAAGCCTCTATCTATTTGGTGTCTGAATTTCTCAGAAGATTCGCGAAAATAAGGCTCTGCTAAGGCTTGGGAATGATTAAACAAATACGAGTGATTCTATGATGCTCAGATCTTTGCTTCTCTCTCTCCTTATCCCCCTTCTCGGAGGCTGCTCTGTTTACCTTGCAGCCAGCGGGTCGAAGGAGCCTGACTTCTCAAAACTATCGGCTGGAATGAGAAAAGCCCTTGTCGAGAAACAAGAAATCGGCGAAGACGAAGCCATATAGTCTCTCGCATGGAAAATTCCTTAGTTACAAAATCAGAGTATCTCCCTGCCCGCGAAGTTCTCTCGCTTCAGCTTGACATGAGCCAGTACCTGCTCGACTACTACGTTCACATGGGCCAGCATGTCGGCAGCATGGAAAAAGAACACGATGACAATTTAAAAACACTTATCGTCTGCTTTGCGTTCCATCTTACCGTGAGACCTCCAGGCGAAACACACGCCTGGACACTGCACCTACACGCTGAGACGCCTTACTCTCTTTTCGTAACCGGCTCGGCAGAAAACAATTTTATCGTAGGGCATGTGCTCTCGGAAAACATTCGTCATACCGATGTGAACACACTCCATGCTCAGATAAGTCGATCGCAAGGAGAAGCATCGAAAAGTTCTGTGCAGTGCGAAAGCTCAAAAATCACGGATATAGTCGAACACTACTATCTGCAAAGTGAGCAACTCCCGATTCGGATATCACTCTCTCAGAATACAGACACAGCCGTCGCAATCGCAGCAATGCCAGAGTATGATACGGAATGGTTTGCTGCCTTAGACATCAACACACTGGCCGAACTAAAAAACGAAAAGCGCAAAGATATTAAGAGCTGTATGTTTCAGTTCTCATGCGACTGCTCTCCCGATAAGCTACTTCCTTTTCTGCGCTCGATAAGCGACGAAGAACTCGAGGAACTTTACGGCAATGATGAAGAGCTGACCGTGAATTGCCCGCGATGCGGCCGCTATTTTCTCATCTCTCGAAATACCCTAACACCGACGCTTAACTAGCGCATTCTGTAGATGGCGCCGGAGCTGCTCCATAGACCAGCTACTTTTTGGCGGTTACCTTTTTGGCGGTTACCTTTTTGGCCTCTCTTAGAAGTTGATCTTCATCAACACGCACCTTGTAATCCACGTTTGAATACTGGAATCGAATAACGCCCTTCTCGTCAACGAGGAATGCTGAGGGGACTACTAGAGCACCGTGATTCTCACCCGAAGCCTCTTCCAGATTTACACCGTTTACGAGTAGCTCCTTGCCAAGCTCCTCGTCTACTCGGTATGCAACGCCAAAAGCCTTCGCAGCCTCAACTTTACTGTCTGAAACAAGCTGGTAGCTCAAGGAATGTTGCGCGACGCTCTCTTTTAAATTTGCTGGCTTGTCAGGGCTAATCGCAATGATGTCAAATCCATACGCTTTCAAATTCTTTTCTACTTTTTGCAGTTTACCAAGCTGTAAATTACAATACGGACACCAACCACCTCGATAGAAAATTATTACCGCGGGCTTGCCGTTTAATAGTTTCCCCAGAGCTTGATCCTTACCATCAAGATTTCGGACGCTTGCCTTTGGAACCACCTCTCCTACTTGACGCGGCTTTACCGACTCAGCAGAGTCTGCAATGCCATCTGCGGCTTGACTGGAAAGAGGGCACAGAAAAAAAAGACCGAGCGTTAGAATGGTGTAGATTAGCTTTTGTGGCATGCTATTATCCTCATTGGAATTTTAACTTAATAAGACTATCGCCAGGCCAAACGCATTGCAATC
>QIGM01000373.1 GCA_003230795.1 bacterium | reverse complement strand
ACCGCCTTTGCGGAGGAAGGTGTGCTCTACGGTCAGGCTTGGGTTGAGCTTGAGGTAACTCGAGGAGAAACGAGCACAATCAGACTTGATGTGCCCAAAAATATCGCAATCAATCGAGTTGAGTCTTCAGACAATAGCATCGCCGACTGGAGAGTCAGTGATGGGAAAGACGATAGAGTCGTGGAGAT
This sequence comes from bacterium, assembly GCA_003230795.1. Taxonomy (GTDB): domain Bacteria; phylum Bdellovibrionota_C; class UBA2361; order SZUA-149; family SZUA-149; genus SZUA-149. Next base: position 6,844 of record QIGM01000373.1, on the reverse strand, counting down.
CTTCTTTCATCATAAGCAGAAAGGACGAGTAACATTTACCGTACATTACGATCGCTCAATTGCCTCAACCGACACCGACATTGATGTCCCCCTCTTTCGTGCTCAAGGCGTTAATCGCCAGAGAGGAATGCTTGCGCTGCTCTCTAGTCGAGAGCGAGAGTTGAAACCTACCACTGAAACTGAAGTGACTAAGGTCGGAGAGAACCAACTCCCTCCACATATTCGCCAATCAGTTACCAAAACAATCGCGCATACCTATAAATATGTAGGCGCCTCACCTTCCTTAATCGTACAAGCGAGAACACCCGAGCGTAAACAAGGGAAGTTCGATGCTGCAATTAACACTTTAATATCCTTGAGCGACGTGAGCATGAGAGGGACCGCATCTCTCGATGTGAACGTAAAATCTGGTTCCTTAATGGACCTTACGTTTTCTCTCCCAAAGGGAGTAAACGTGCTTAGCTTAACCGCTCCGTCTCTTCGTACACATACGGTTAAAGAAGAAAATGGACTGCAAGTCGCTAACGTCTTCTTCACCCGAGACATGGAAGGCCAGTTCAGAATCGACGTGAGCTACGAACTAATTCTCACTGATACCGAGTCTGCCTTCCGTGTGCCCACGATCAAAGTAGACGGAGTAGAGGTCGAGCAAGGCAAGATTGCCGTTGAAGCCCTAAGCGCGCTCGAAGTAAAAGCTGTAACTACGAATCAGCTTTCCTCCCTTGAGCCAAGCGAACTTCCGCGGCAGCTAGTGCTGAAGACCACGAATCCCATATTGCTTGCCTACAAGTATGTGCAAAGCGATCCTCCCTACGAGCTGAAGCTACAGCTTACTCGGCACCAAGAGATAGAAACCCAGTCAGCAAGCATCGATAACGCTTGGTATCACACACTGGTTACCAAAGACGGTCTTGCGGTGACCAAGGCCAGATTCATGGTGAGAAATAGTAGGCAACAGTTCCTTCGAGTCTCATTACCAAAGAACGCCTCTGTATGGTCAGCCACTGTCGACGGAAAGGCTGAGAAGCCGGCTCTTGCGAACAGCGAAGAGGACAGTGATACCCAAGACGTGCTTATCAAAGTGATAAACTCAACAGAAGGTTTTCCGGTTGAACTGATGTTCCAAAGCGAAGTCGCTTCAATGGGGCGTCTTGGACTTTTTCAAGCAGCACTCCCAAGGCCAGACATGGTAGTAACCAACACCGTTTGGGACTTATACCTTCCCGACGAGCTTCACTACGGAAACATCGACAGTAATTTAGATGTAATCGTTCAGGGTCAAGCTGTCTCAGGAGGTTTGATTGCCCGAGAGGTGAAGACACATGGCAATGCCGTCGACTCCCCAAGTCTACGAATTCCCTCAAAAGGAACGCACTACAGACTAGAAAAACTTTACGCCAATCAGAGCAGCGAAGGAGCTTTTCTAAAGCTGAGTTATGCAAACGACAAGGGGCGCTATCTACTACTCCTCGGAGAAGCAATCGGCGTGCTACTGCTGCTTGCTTCCTTGGCGTTCTTCAAATCAGCACAACCAAAGGCAGCGACAATTTGTCTGCTACTAGGGGTCTTCACCCTAAGCTACATGAACGCCTATCTTGGAAGCTCATTGTTTGCAGCCCTAGTTGCGGCTGGTATCGCGATTCTCGCTTTAGGAATCTATGCAGTAAAGGCTTACCTACCTCGGGGAAAGGTAAAAGAGGTTAGCTTAGAAGCGTAAGACACCTAAGGCTGGGGTCGACACCTTGACTGATTCCTAGTGGAAACGTATCCTAACGTTCGGAAAACAGCACCTTAACCTGCTTTAAACACTAGGTGCCCTACTAATCTCATCGGCTTTCTTTCAGATGGTCGCTTTTCCCGCCCACTAGTATTATTTAGAGAGAATGTCTAAATACGAACGACTCTTTAATCGCTACGAATTGAAGTACGAAATGCCGCTTGACGAGGCCCGTGCCTTTATTGGTGGAATTGCGGACTACATGGAGCCGGATCCCTTCGCAGGAAGCGATGGGAAATATCGTATTTCTTCCCTTTACTACGATTCTCTGGAGCACGATTTTTTTTGGGAAAAATTGGAGGGTTTGAAATTTCGGCGAAAGCTGCGGGTTCGCCGCTATCAGGATTCGGATGACGATTTTTGCATGGTCGAGATCAAACAACGGGTTGACAGGACGGTACAGAAACGTCGAGTACAAATGTCTCTTTCAGAAGCTTTCTCCGTCTTGCCAGCTCCAAAGGATTACGTTACCGGAGAGATTGTAGGAAGCGTTGAGGGTGTAGATGTCGGCGTTTTGGCTGAAGCACGCTATCTTGTTGCTAGTTACGATCTCCTGCCGATGATTGTGATTAATTATACGAGAGAGGCCTATCAATCTTGCTATTCATCTGGACTTCGAATTACCATCGATTCTAATTTGAAGTGCCGAACACACAATCTCGACTGGAGCGAACCAACAGGAGGAGAGCATTACTTTCTTTCTCCGAATACCGCTGTGGTAGAGATAAAGTTTAATGAAACTGTTCCTCGCTGGCTTACTCAGCATGTTGCCGATTTCGAGTGTACTCTAGAGAGGATTTCAAAATATTGTCATGGGATCAATGAATTGGTCTACGATAGACAGTTTATCTAGCTTCCATAGCTATCGGGAAAAGAGGAAGAATGGGAAATTTGATCGATCAACTCGCACTCGGGCAGAAGGACGTTCTCTCCTTCTTTAGTATTTGGGAATTATTGGTTTCGCTTGCTCTGAGTTTCGCTCTTTGCATGATGATAGCGTACGTCTATCGGGCAACGCATAAAGGCGTTTCGTATTCCCAGTCTTTTGTCGTCACTATGATTATCGTTGGTGTTACCGTTTCCGTTATTATGCTGATAATAGGGAGCAACATCGCTCGCGCGTTTACGCTCGTTGGTGCGCTTTCCATTATTCGTTTCAGAAACGCGGTAAAAGAAACGCGAGATGTTGGTTTTATCTTTCTTACCATGGCGGTTGGTATGGCTTGTGGAACGCGATTTTATGGTACTGCCCTTATTTTTACATTGGTGATGAGTTCCATGATTTATCTCATGTATGCGCTAAATTTTTTCGAGCGTGCCGCACAGTACCGTATTCTTAAAGTTCATGTGCCGGAGAACGTAGACCCAGACACGGCATTCAATGACCTTTTTTACAAACATGTTCAGAGCCATACGTTGCTTAGTATGGAGAGTGTTAGGCAAGGTGTCTTTATCGAACTTGTATATAGCGTCGTACTTAAGAAAGGTGCTTCGGCCCGTGAACTTATCGATGCGGTTAGGGTAATAAACGGAAACGCTAAAGTTAGTCTTACCCAAGGGGAGACCGTAAACATTTAGTTGCGTTCTGTAGGATATGTCTCGAGAACCACGAGAAGAGCACTCATCAACCTTCGATCCACTTCGACGGATTTTCTATCGTTATGAGCGTAAGCTTATACTCCTCTATCTGCTCGTGATTGTTCTTCTTAATGTAATACCCCTTGCTTGGGTACATCTGAATCAAACCTATGGCATCGAGCAGTCATTTATTGATGCACGGAACGAGCATTGGACACAGGCCCATAAAGAAAGTCTCTCTCTCTGGAAATCCGGAAACTCAAAGGGCGCTATTACTTTTCTTGAGAGACATCTCGCGCAGCATGCGGATATGCAGCTTCGGGAGCGACATGGTCGACTACGTATTCACTTGATGATTAAGCTTACTGAGTTTTATTTGGCGCAAGGCGAAGCCAAGAAGGCCGAGGCCGTTTCGCGTAAAATTACAGAAGTCGACCCAAACGATTTTCGGGGCTATCAGCAACTAGGTTTGGCTTTGATGGAGATTGGGAAAGCGAACGAAGGTCTTGAACAGTTGAAACATGCCCTTCAGATATATCCTTACAATCTTCTTGTTGTAAAAAAAGTAATCAAATTTTACGCGGAACTTGGTGAACATACAAAAGTCATCGATGCGTTTGAAAATTATTTGGACGCACTATATGTCGGAGAAGGAGTACTCGCTTATAGTGAAGACGGAAAGACTTTCGAAAAAGGTCATGTATTTAAATTCCCTGCACGCATTGATGGTCAAAGTCATACGTACCGTATATATCCGGAAACTGGTAGGTACGGTGGAAAGCATTTTTTCTCCCAAGGTGAGGGTGTCAAACGTCTCATGCTTGCGCCCATTGATGTTCTCAATGTTGCAATGCGTATAGAACAGTTAAGAATTACTGCAAAAAGAGATGTTTTTGATGAAGTAAAGGAGCCACTACTAGACGAACGCTCATTTGACTCCTGGAAGGCAAGACCGTCGCTTTTAAGACGAGAAGGAGACTATTTTCTTACCGTTGGGGGAAATGCGGGAGTTCAAGCTGACGTTGATTTAGCGGAGCCTCAAAATGTGGCAGAAATCGCGATTACGGTTACCCTCTATAAAGCGGTTGATAGTGAAACCGCGACTCTTGTAAAACACGCATATAAAAATACTTATCGTTTGAAGGAAGCGAAGAAGCTCTTTGGGAATATTGTTATTTTTGACGAGCTAGGGCCATCGACAAAAAAGGCCCGAGTACATTCAAAAAATAAATCATTTAGTTTTTCTGTTATCGGTCATGTTCGGCGAGATCGTGGTCAGGAGCTACCGATTCAAACTAGCTTGCTCCAGGCCTTACCCGAAATAAGCAAGCAGGATAGAGCGCTTATTTTTACCGGTGACCTTATCTGGAGCGGGACTGAGAAAAGATGGCAACAGGTTCAAGAGTTAGTAGTAGATGCGTTAAAGCCTCCCGTTTTTATTGCCCCAGGGAATCATGATTTACATTTAGGTACTGCGAATGGTGGGCGCGCTCTTTTCGTGAGTCATTTTGGGCCTACGTATTTTGAAAAACGGATAGAAAATAGTCAGCTGCTCGTTCTTGATACAGAGCTCTCCCAGGGAGATTTTCAGGGGGCGCAGCTTGCGTTTATTGAGCACGCGCTTAATACCTCACTCTCGGATCCATCTATCCAAACAGTTTTCCTTTTTATGCATCGTGTATTTTGGCTACAGCAAAATGAAGAATTCAGGCAAATGCTCATTAATAGCAATAAGTCGACTAGGAAAAATCGTTCCCCTGACAACTATATTAAAAAAGTTCTCCCGCTTTTAGAAAAGCTCTCTAAAACGAAGAGGGTTGTTGTTTTTGGAGGCGATGTCGGATCGAAAATTCCTATATGTTATGCGCGTTCTGGGAATTTGGAATTCGTTGCTAGTGGTAACCATGCGGTAAAACCGATGTGGTGGAACCATTATATCCGAGTGCATGTGGACGGGGCGGATGTAGAGCTGGAGATTGTTCCCCTTGAAGGGTACCCGATGAAAAACGTGTCTCACTATACCGCAGATTTTTGGGAGAAAAATACTAGTCGTTTAGCTGCACCGGAGAAAATATCATGAGCCGCACCCTGCGACAGCGGTTTCGTTATCTTAGGCTTCGCACAGTTGTGCTGTTAACTATTGTACCAGCCTTACTTTTAGCAACCCTTCAATTTCGCTCTTTTGCTGAATTTTACTACACAAAACTTCGTCTTCGCGATCAGGTAGTTCGTACGGTTAAAAGCAAAAATGACGTAACAGAATTTTACTATGGCATTAAAAAAGAGAGTTTTTTTCGCCTGTTCACATTTAATACACATGCTGAAAACATTGTTGCACAACAGCGATGGGCAAATGATGAAATCCATATAGATATTCGTAAAAAGAAATTTGAAGAGCTAACAGAAAATCTTCCAAAGAGCGGTGAAGACTACAAAAAGATGACGCTTTGGCAGGATAGTCGATTTTATAACGCGAGAATGAGACTTCGTGGCAACTCTGACTATCATTGGTCCTATCCACGAAAATCTTTAAAAATTAAGACGACGAAAAAGCGGCTTTTTCGTGGACATCGACGGTTAAACCTCACAGTCAAGAATCTCTATAGTGGCATATTCATGAATGAGGTAGCTCGCAACTTCGGGTTGCTTACACCGCGTAATGCGCGAGTAAAGACTTTTCTAAATAATCAATTCTATTCCTTGCATCGGTTTATGGAAGAAATAGACGAAGGTTTTCTCCGGCGGCATGGTCGTATGCCGGGAAACATTTATAAGGGCGAATCTGTTGCTGCTACGAACGAATATCATTTTGGCACTCGCGCACGTTATCTCTATTACACCCCATATGTTTGGCCAAAAATTGCTGTAGATAACTCCCTTCCAGAGAAAAATCGTAGTGATTTACTACATCTGACAAAGACAACTAGCTTGCCCGAGCGAGAGAAACTCCAAGAACTCAAGAGGATTTGGAAAGAAGATGCGGTGCTTAATCATTTGGCATTCAAGTATCTTTTTACCGAGTACCACTCTACGGACTCAAATAACATCAAGCTATATCTTGATCCGATAGACGGAAAGTTCGAACCTATTATTTGGGATCCTCAGGGGTACGATAAGGTGCTTGCATTTGACCTTGAGCCGTCTCACCCATCAGGGATTATTATACCTCATCCCTATTACGATTTAGGTGCAGACCCACGTTTTTTATGGCGTGCAATGCAGCGCCTTTACCAAAAGCTCAGCAATGAAGATTTTTTCAAAGAATTACATACAGAGATGATTAGGATTATCCATGAGGATGAAGATGCTTCACAGGTTGAAGCCGCACACCCAGTATTTAGTAACAGCAAAAAGAGTTTTCGGTCCAGACATAAGAGGATAGAGCGAAATAGAAAAACTATTTTGGGTAAGCTTGAATCTGCCGAGTCAACATATGCATTTCAAAAGAATATTCTTGTTGTCGGAACCAAAAGCCACGCGGGTGTTTAC
>QIGM01000184.1 GCA_003230795.1 bacterium | reverse complement strand
GCCTGCGACGTCGTTAGGGTACGCTTGTAAAATCCCTTATTCTTATACGAATTTGAGACAAGCGGTTTTCCTTTACCCCAATCGGTTCTGATACCTATTTCACTCTATTTGCTACGCGTGGTCACATTTGCGCGATTACAATTCTAACATCCCCGCGAACCCTGGGAGGTACTAGTGGCTCGAAATATCAGTTTAGAAACCATCTCAACGAGAACTTATAAAGACAGCAGCGTATTCACGCGCGTGTGTGTTTGTCGGCTCACGTTCTCACTGTTTACGTTCTCACTGCTTACGTTTTCACTGGGCGCATGCTCAATGCTTGGTGGCGCGAGTTCCGATGTTGAACTTACTCCCACACAAACGGGCGCTGTTGTTGGTGCCGTGCTTGGAGCAGCGGGAGGAGCAATAATTGGTTCAGCCACGGGAGATGCAGGGCCAGGGCTTGCAATTGGAGCTGCGGGTGGAGCGCTTACCGGAGGAGTTATTGGTAGAGAGTTCGAGCGAAAAGACGAAGAACTTCTCCAGCAACGAGAAATACTTGCACAGCAAGGCGCCACTGTTGACGACCAAGGACGTCAAATAAACGAGTTGCGAAGAAACATGGGCGATGAATACGAGGCACTAGCGCCTCGTGCAGAGCCAGAAGCGAGGTTTCAATTGGGAGAAATGGATGCGCAGACGACTACTGCCGGGCAAGGCCAGGAAGCCTCTGGCATAAATGCGCCTATGCTCCCTCCTGCCACGAGTGGTGCAGTAGCGGGTGGCTTTGTTAATGGTCAATTTCAGATTCCAGCAAAGAATCGTCCGAGTGTGGAACGAGTAGAGTTCCAAGATGAGTATGTGGGTAGCCCTAAAGCGGAAGTCTTTCTCGGTGGCGCGGCAGAAGAGCGTGCGATTTTTCGTGCGGAAGCTCGCGAATTAGTAAGAGCTCGTTTGGGATTCCCTGCCCTAGGTATGGCAGGGGCAGACGCCGGCTCTCAAAACACCGGCTTACCTAGTATGGGACCCTACCAAGGAGCTGCTTTTGGTAGGGTGGCTAAAACAGAGATTGAATCTCAAGATCTAATGCCGATGGTAGAAGACGCGCGAAAGACCGCTCTCCCGCCTGCGAATCAAGTTGCGGCAATAGATGCGAACGAGTTTCAAGGTCAAGAGATAGCAAGAATAGATGCGGTTGATGAGCTGCCTGTGCAAGCTCTTCCCGAGCCGGTAATTGAAGAACCGGCTATTGAACGGGCGCCTGCAATGAAGGTGAAGTCTTTCGGAGCCGCTTCCATGGAGCCTCCTATCGTTACCCCATCACCTTCAGGTCCAGCGAAAATAACGACTTCACTTCCTTCTCCTGCTGTAAGCACTGAGGCTCCTGTACAGAAGTCGATTCGTTTAGGAAAAGGGAAGCGCTTGATTAATCCTGGAAAAGGTAAAATCGCGCGTAGAATGCCTACTATTGAATTGGGTAAAGAAATAGATAGTGCGCCGAGGGCACGTATTGCTAAAGCGTCGCTGCGTTCCGCTGCTTCTGTAACACCATCTCTACCAACTGGGTCGCTTTCTGATGAGCTACCGCTTGCAAGCCGACCTGCGCAGTCGCAGAAAGCGCTCGAGCTTGCGGCTCTGCCATCAAGCGGTGTGCGCCTTGGAGATCTTGAGAAGCGTAAGCCTTCGCTGAAAGCGAAGCAGTACACTCCCGAGAAGGAAAAGAAGAAAGTAGTGGCGAAAAAGGCAGAGGTAATAGGCGTTGCCGAAGAAGTAGAAGGAAGCATGCCGGTGGTGAAAATCGTCAAGAGTGCTGATACAGACGAGCCGCTGATGCCTAAAGATACTAATTGCATCGAAGGTGAGACCGAAGCTGAACGTGCTAGAAACGCAACTTCTGAAGCTGATAAGATGTTCTACTATCGCCGAGCACTGCGCCTCTGCCCGAAAGAACCGGTGTATCACATCGAAATGGGACGAGTGTATTCAGAGATCGGTAAATCAAACGATGCGAGATTCTCTTTCACTAAGGCTCTTGAGCTCGACCCTGAGAATGAAATTGCACAAGATGAACTGAGTCTGCTGATGCTCGAAAGCGACAGCAACGTCTACTAAGGAACGAAATAAGGTTTATGAATAGCTTCACGAAATCCATTGTATCATCACTGCTCCCTTGCCTTGCACTGCTGTCACTTTCGGCGTGTGCGGCGGAAATCAACAAAGCTGCTCAAGGTGCTCTCGCGGGTGCTGCGATTGGCGCTGGAACTGGTGCGATTGTTGGCAATCAATCCGGAAATGCCGGTGCCGGTATTGCGATAGGCGCAGGATTGGGCGCTCTAGGTGGAGCACTCGTGGGCAATTCGATGGACCGCATGGATCAGGAGAATGCTTCTCTTGAAGGACAGCTTGCACTAAATAAGGCGCAGCTCGAAGAGAACCGACGTTTAATTGATGAACTTCGCTCTCGTGGGGCTGATGTGCGGGCGACGGATAGAGGTGTCGTGGTAAACCTTCCTGACATCCTCTTTGAGTTCGATCGAGCACGTCTAACTCCTCCGGCACGGCGAACGCTAAGTGAGATCGGTGAAGTAATCCGAAGCGTCAAAAACAGACCAATCGCTGTCGAAGGACACACCGACTCGATTGGTTCCATTGTCTACAACAAAGAGCTCTCACGCCGTCGCGCAGGAAGCGTGACCCGTGAACTAGGAAGTATTGGCGTTCCTGCCGCTCAAATGACAACCCGCGGATACGGTGAAGGTCGGCCGTTGGCTACGAATAATACTGAAGCTGGACGGGCTCGGAATCGTCGAGTTGAGATCATAATCGAGAACTAGTTGGGCTTGTTGCGAGATGTTCGCGTAGGGCTCTGTCTTGAGTGTCCTCGCTGAAAATGGCTCGCCTTGTTGGGCTGTACAGAATCGTTGCGTCTGGTTGGCTGCGCTTGAGTTTTCTGCGAGGACACTCAAGACTGAGCCCTACGCGACGCAGCCGAATGGGACAGTTCCCTAACAGCTTTTTGGTCAACAACATAGCTTTTGAGAAATGAAAAACTCTAGAAAAAGAAAAACACTCTACGGGACTGTTGAAAAACAGTCCCTCTACGTGCGAAAGAAGAATCGAGATTAAAGAGTAACGCCCCCTTTGTCATGGTATTCTAATCTCGATTATGCGTTCAAGTTCCTCTGAGTGCTAATACCTTCACGTACATGTTTAAGGTTCACTATGGCATCCAATAAAGAGCAACGCGCAGGGATTAGAACTATGACGCTCCCTGATGGGAAAGAAGTGCCCTGTCGGCTTCTTGTTACCGGCGTGGAGCAAATGCCTAAAAATTGGCCGAGTCGACGTGACCTTCCTCGCTACGAAGAGATGACTCAAATACCTATCCAAATTATTTTAGAGAGGGGTGATAGTTGGCTTGATATTGGACCTGGTTCAAATGCTCGCGCACTTTGTGGAATGCTTGATAAAGAAGGAGTTCGTCTCGTTGGGATGACACCACACCAACTAGAAGCACCTCTATCGATAGATATTTTCGTAGGTTCAGTCCCAGAGAACATTTCTTTTTTAGAAGACAATTTTTTGAAGTTTAAGTTGGTAACTGATATTTACGCTGCGGTATCTTACTCTGAAGATCCAGTGAAAGCGCTAATATACGAGAGCCTTCTCCTTCAGCTCAGTCCTAGTCCTGACGATGAGGCACGACTCGCTATTGTTACAGATGTAGGTCGCTTCGGAACTATTGATGACTATGAACGCATCAAGGTTTTTGCAAAGGAGCACTTAGGTGTACAGCTTGATTTTTCACATTTTTCTACGTGGGCAGATGCGCTTCAGAGACCTGAGTTTGAACTCCGTATCATAGGAAAACGAATATCCAATGATATAACTACTGATAAATTAGAAGCGCTCTTTGAATTGGCAGATAAGGAGCTCGGTGCTCGTATGAAAGGGAATAATGCAACCTTTGTTGTAGAACATGAGACTGAAGACGGAGCTCCTCTGGGAATGATCTTTCCGATGAGGTTTGATCGAAGTGGTAGCGTCGGTGCTGTAACCGAGAATTATCTACACGGTTCATCAACATCTAAAGAACAGGCGCGACTTGCACAACAGGCTGATTTCCTCAAGAGGCTTGTTCACACCGATGTTTCATTTCCTGAAAACGCTCGCGTTCTCGAAATTGGGTGTGGAAGTGGTGCTCAAAGTGAGATTCTACTGACAGACCATCCGACTATTAAGATTACAGGGATTGATATCGATCCGGAGCAAGTTGAAGCAGCCAGCCAGCACCTTTCCACTAACGATCAATTTAAGGGACGGTTTGAAGGGCAGCAAATGAATGCAGAAAAACTCACTTTTCAAAACGGAGAGTTCGATGGAGCATTTATAAGTTGGGTGCTCGAGCACGTGAGTGATCCTGCTAAAGTAGTTCAGGAAACTACAAGGGTTCTCGCCTCAGAGGCTCCAGTGCATCTAACTGAAGTTATAAACTCAACATTCTTTCAAGATCCACATTCTCCTCATACTGAAACCTACTGGGAAGCATATAATCAATTTCAACGTGACCATGGTGGAGATCCAGACGTGGGGGCCAAGCTTAGAACCTTACTTCACGATGCCAGATGCACAGACGTTGAGTTTGAATCAAGATCAATTTTAGTTGATAAATCGGATCCTGTGGCCAAAGAAGCGATGTTCAATTATTGGAGGGATCTTTTCCTGAGTGCGAAGTCGCAGCTTCTTGCTGGAGGATATGTAACAACAGAGACTGTAACCGGAATGCAGGAGGAGCTTGATGCTGCACTCGTGAACGATGATTCTCGCTTCTATTGTAGCGTTGGTCATGCACGAGCTAAGAATAAAAGGGAATAAGGGAACGCTACCCTTTAGACAAATTCGTCTTCAGAACCGCTTGCAATAGTAATCTTTCCTTCAGCTTCGAGTCGTCGAACAACATCAACAATACCCTGTTGTGCCTTCTCAACATCCTTAAGCGGTGTAGGCCCAAGTGTGTCGAGATCGTCTTTGAGCATCTCGGCAGCACGTTGGGAGATATTGCGGAGAAGCAGACTCTTGAGGTCCTCGCTTGCTGTTTTGAGCGAAAGAACAAGCTGGTCTCGAGGAACCTCTTTAAGAATGGTTTGAATACTTCGGTCGTCGATTTTGGCGATATCTTCGAAAGTAAACATGAGATTGCGAATTTCTTCGGCAAGTTCAGGATAGATCTCTTCAATCTCGGTAACGATGCGCTCTTCATTACTGCGATCAACGAAGTTGAGGATGTCGGCAGTTGCTTTTGGCCCACCGACTTCTTCTTCCCCACTCATGCTCACACCTCGCAACTGTGTGCGAAGTACTTCTCGAACTTCATCCACCACTTCGGCTTTAACGTGTTCGAGCTGAGACACTCTTACTAAGACATCCGTTTGCATCTCTTCGGGCATCTTTGTCAAAAGATCAGCAGCCATCTCGGCTCCCATTTTCGTTATGAGAAATGCAATAGTTTGAGGGTGCTCAGACTGAATGAAGTTATCAACGATATTCTGCGGAATATCTGCGATGAGCGCAGAAAGCGGCTCTTTACGACTACCGGTCACATACTCAAGTAGGGAGTCTCCGGTATCGGTGCCAAAGGCGGCACCAATAACATCTTTTGCGAAATCTTGTCCATCAACAACAACTGTGTCGGATGCTCGAAGCATGGTCTGAAACTGCGCCGCGATTGTTCGCTGCAAATCACGATCAACCTCATTCACACTCATGAATGCACGACTAAGCTTTTTCACCTCTGATTCTGAGAGATGTTTCATCACTTCAGCCGCAAGATCCTTACCAAGACTCATAAGAATCACAGCGGCTTTGCTTAAGTTTGGGATATCAGAATCTGCCATTGTTCTATCCTAGTCGTGCGCTATTTCTTTTCATCGTTGAGCAAATAACGAATAAGAAGAGCTGCTTGCTGTGGGTTTTCCTTAACCATGCGGGAGTTCTCACTGAGCAGTTGTTCGAGTTCTTCGATGTCAACTGATGGCCCGGCTTTTGTCGGCAGAATGTTGTTCTCAACCTCCCCGCTATCCTTGAGTTCCCTGTCCTTGAGTTCCAGGATGTTTTCCAAAGCTGTGCGAAAGTTTGTAAGTTTCAAATCTCGACCTTGAACTAGTAATGCACATCATCTAACTGCGCAATATTGCTTATTTTTTAGTAGATTGCCCTAAGTAAAACTCTCCCATTAAGAGTTCTTAGAGTGAATTCCTAAAGTCAAACTAGACTCTAATACATTGTAGGCATTCGAGATATAAGAGAGTCTTGAAATCTTGGTTTCTGTTATTGGTTGCCGGTGGGAATTGGATTAGAACCTGGAACCATTATCTGGATATGGGACGGTCACTTTTCGGAAGTTTAGACGAGAGAGTGGCTGCATTCAAAAACATATTCCATATTCCATACTCCTGACTCAGGATTGAGTCAGGAGTAATAACCATTACTTTCGTCGTCCGTGAAAAATCAGGTAGGGAGGAGTCGCTGAAATACCTGAAGTGGTAACGACTTCGACGTCGTACCCACATTCCTCAAGGATTCTAGCTATTCGATTTTCGGTGCGGATGTAAGCCCAAGCACCGTCGCCGAAGCTGTCGAAGAACTTGTGACTCGTCTCATCGTTAAGCTCGAGATCATGCTTCTCAGCATAGAGAATCGGGCTCGAAACGCTTAATACAATCTTAGCTCCATCACATAAGTTAGAAGGTAAGTGTTCACCGAGGAAGCTTCGGAGGGTGTCGTCTGACAAGTAAGAAATCACCAAACTTGCAATTACTACGTTGCAGTCAGACGGTATTTCAGCGGGAAATGGATTTTCAACTGATCCTTCGATGATCGTAGCGCGACGTGCAAGCTTGCGAAGTCGCCTCACTGCCAGGGGGTTCTTCTCAAAGCCAAAGAGTTCCGCTCGGGGGAACATTTTCTCGAGTTGTAGAAGAAGTCTTCCTGTAAGAAAGCCGACCTCAAGAAGACGACAAGCGTCGCCCGAAGCAACATCTGAAATCAAATTTACTAGGGGAG
>QIGM01000274.1 GCA_003230795.1 bacterium | reverse complement strand
AACGGTCATTGCATTATAGGATTAGAGTCAAGAAAGATGGCATATAGAGGCTTAAATCAATGACATTGAGTCGCCACGGAGGCTCTTCTTTCTAGATGAGTATTCTCTATCTAATTACGTAATGTTGCCCCGCAATGGTCAGAGAAGCCTACGTGGCGCCTGAACGTTTCCCCCGAAAGGGGACATAGAGGATAGTCATCAAAACACAGCAAAAACCCGATCAGGGTTTTTTCCACTGAACCACAATTGCCTGAGCAGCGGATTTTCTCAAATCAAAGAACTTCCGCTATACCCCAAGCTGCCGAGATTTTCTCTTCTAGATGACTATCCGGGACGATGACGCTTAACAATATCGCCAAGTTCGCTGTGCAAAATACCATTTGTCGCGAGGATACCGCAGTCTGTGTAATCGACGGCCTCACCGTCACAGCGAGTGACTCGACCTCCTGCTTCTTCAACAAAAAGCGCTCCTGCGGCGTAATCCCAGGGAGCGAGTTTGTACTCAAAATGCGCGCTAAACGCAGCAGTTCCTACCATGCATAGATCAAGAGACGCGGCTCCCATTCGTCTCGCCCCATGGATGTTCTTTCCGTAAAGCTCGCGTAAGCAATCGAGCGTTTTCTCCATCATCGCGCCACGATCGTAGTAGACTCCGAAGCTAATCATTGACTCTGCTAAGCTTGCATCAGGAGCGACATGCACGACTTCGCCGTTGTGTGTGGCTCCTTTTCCTCGTTCGGCGATGAAGAGATCGTTGCTGAGAGGATTTAGTACTACGCCAACTTCTGGAACTCCTGCACGGAGGTAGGCGATAGAAACCGCAAAATGGGGAATGCCATGCGCGAAGTTATTCGTTCCGTCTAGGGGATCGATTATCCATAGATGCTCGGAGTCGAGGCTATCTTTGTTTGTTTCTTCTCCGAGTATCGCGTGATCTGGAAAGTTCTTTCGAATGCGTTTCGCGATAACTTCCTCAGATTCGACGTCCGCATCTGAGACAAGATTGTAACTCTCCTTAGACCGAATCGTAACGCCCTTTTCGAAATAAGCTTGAACCACCGAACCACCAGCTCGTGCTACCTCTTCGGCAACACTACGTTCTTTTGAAATCGTCATTATGACCCATACTCAGCCAGTTCTAGTAATATTCCTTCCGGTCCAAGCAGGTACACGAGCTTCTTGTTGGTAGGTTCGTAAACGTGTACGTCGCTGAAAAACTCTACATCCATCACCTGAAGCTTAGCCACGACGCTTGATATATCCTCTACCCGAAAAGCAATGTGTCGATATCCAAGGCGATTCGCTTGGTTTGCTAAGGTTTCTGACTGCATCTCTGGTGAGTAATAGGTAACCAATTCAAGTCTGCAGGTATCTCCCGGAAGCACAAGCTTTGCGTACCTTGCTCGAACTTTAGGCAGCCTTACAATCTTCGAAATCCATTCACCTTCGAGGTCGTCTTCGTGCTCCAGTGTGAAGCCAATCGTGGTGAAAAAATTCTTGGCCTTCTCTAAGTCCTCTACGACGATGTTGATGTGATCTATAGAAGTAAGCATTTACCCTCCTCGACTGAAGACTGTAGTATAGTGGAGTGATTGATGGAGGTAAAACATCGGGCGACGCATTTTTAGGATTTATGTCTAAACGAACAGTACTTTCACTTCTTCTGCTCTCTATCGCAATGCTGAGCGTCAATATACCTTTGGTTGCTGGGCAGACCTGCAGGAAGCCACTCTCTCTGCTCGAGCTAGTACACACGAGTGATATGGTTGCGGTTGTGCAAAAAAAAGGATTTTTCTCTAAACCTGCTCTCGTGCGAGGAACACTGCGAAGCTATTTCGATTTCCATATCCTCAAAGTCTTAAAGCCCTTCGTTGGGGAAAAACCAGATCTTAGTCAAGTTCACAAAGTTTATCCCTATAAGGCCGACTATCGAAGGCTCCGGGGAGCGCGGGAGTATCTTCTTTTTCTTAGCTATATTCGTCCTGGAGTTTGGGAAACTAGGAATTGTCGTTATTTCGATATAACAGACGGGAAACTAGTGCGACAGATCTGCACTGCGGTTGAGGATCTTTTCAGCGATACTCTCTACAAGCGCGAACAAAAATGTTTGTTGAATGCTTCTGGTGCAGCTCCGCTTGGGGATGTGGAGCTAGAGATTCTCAAGTACCTGCCGAAGGACGGTCCTTTCTCCGGAGTTGTTCGTATGACTCAAGCCGTGCGATGGAACGAGAAGCGTGATTTTCAAAAAATAAAATTCGAAGTTCTTCCTAAAGATAGAAAACGTTTCTTTGGCGCAAATTATCTAAAGCGCTCAGTGGAAAGCCAAGCCTTGGTACGAAGCGGAACCTATTCAAAAAGAGAACTAGAAAAGCTTTCACGTGAAGGAAAGCGAGTGAAGATCGAAGGTTTTTGGGAGAAAGGAAACTTCCTCATCGCTAGGATGGAGTAGCTGCTACTTTATTTCTGAAATCCGAGCGAACTTACTCTTCGTCATGGCTAGATATTATGTGCTTGCTCTAAAGCCTTAAGAGCCCTCTAAGCCCTGTTTTCGGGAGAAAAGCAGTATTCTACGCCTCATATCATTTTATTCGAAACAGAAGACACGAGAGTTTGCACAATAGGGGTGTAGCGTTAAGAAGTTTTTTAGAATGAGCGTTCTATACTGCTCGTTCGGTTTTGAAAGAGGATTGTTATGTCGAAGAAGTCTGTTTGGGATCCTGTCATATTTGACTCATCGAGTTCTTCCTCTCACTTTGATCCGGTCGATTTCGGTTCAAGTTCGGCATTCGAGTCAGTCTCTTGGGGGGGTTCTATTTCCGGACATTGGGCGCCGGTTGACTACGGCTCACGCGATAAGCTCAGCCCTTATTACTTTCCATCCCCGAGCGACGAAAGAGGTTCAGCCTTCTCTACGCTAGAGCACAGAAACTGGGGTGGAGAGCCTATTCATAATTACCCTGAGCGGCATGCCTATCATGGTGTGAGTGGCTCTCATTACAGCACTATTAGTAGCTCCCCTACTTCCCTTGTAGGCTCAAGCGTTTGGGGACCTAAAAAATCCTGAACATAGCCGCTCAGTCTTAATAGCCGCATCCGCGGCGCAGGAGGCTATCGCCACTTCGGTTTTCTCTCTTGAGAACTGTGTCGTGGGGCATTGAAGCGCTCAGTGAACTCCTAAAATTGATTCGCGCTTAAGAACTCAGTTTAAAAACAAAGTCCCATTCTGCGCTAAACTCTTCACCAGGGGCCAACAGTATACAACCTAGGTTTCTACAAGCCTCAGTATCCCCCAGCTTTGTCGGAACCATTGTCTGCGGCTCTAGCGCGCAAATCTCTTGTTCTTCGGTATTCCAAATTTGAAGATAAGGGCAATTGCCCAATCTATCTACGACTTCAATGCTTAAGCCAACATCTGGCCAAGTTATTTCAGCGGAGGAGCCCCAAGTTCCGACGCAATGATCCCAATCAGTGCTCCACGGGCTCGAAGTTGCATACTGACGATCTTCGGGAAGTGGTTCTGGGGAATCTCCGGGCAAAAAGTCTCCCGGTTCTGGCGGAAACCAAGACTCTCCGAGATGCTTCAGTTCTGGGCCGCTGCTTCCGAATACGTGACGCAGAGCGTACATATGTGGACCGGTGCCAAATGGTAGAGCATCATTCCCGGTGTTTTTGAACTGGAGGGATACTCTTAGGGTATTCTCAAGCAGTGAATACTTCAGCGTGGCTTCGTAGTCCGAAGGATAGGAGAATTCGCTGGCATTGGAAACGCTGCGTAGATTGAGAGTGATTTTCGAATCAGATTTATCTGAGCAATTCCAAGAAACATAGCGAAACACCCCATGTATAGCCGTGTCCTTGTCGTGGGGATGATTCAGTTCAAATGATCTTCCTTGCCAGGGAAAGGATCCACCAATCACGCGGTTGGGATAGGGTGCCATGACAAAAAGGCTTTTGCCTTTTTGGAAAACATCTTTCCACTCACCATCGTGCTTCATTTGTAAGGAGCGAAGATAGGCTCCGCCCTTTGGATCTACTTCAGTTCGAAGTAGCTTTGATTCAAGTAATGGAAGTGTGTTCATGGCAGAGTTATTAGACATTATTTGTAATCTTGTGGGGATTCCTCAGTCTACGGTAGTTGTTTGTCGGGCTCATTTTTTGATTCATTCTGTGCCTTGAGCCGCGATAGTTTATTAGGAAATACGTCTACACTTAACTTATCGAGGAGTGGTATCCGGTACGAATCAAGAGACTCTTCAGTTTCGAGTGGATAACCAAGGCTGACAATTACCGGCACACTAAAGTGCGAAGGAATTGCGAGTAGTTTCTTCAGCCGTCGTTCGTCGAATCCTTCAATTGGGCTAGTAGCAAGACCAGCCCCAGAGGCGGCAATCATAAACGTGCTTGCGGCGATCATCGTTTGGGCACGAGAGTAGCTCCGAACTTCGTCGGCGGTGTAGAACGGGTCGGCTAAAGGCTTAGACAGGCGACGGAGAGGATGGGTAATACGTTTTGCAAAACCGTAAAATCCGAAAGGACCTGTGCGAAATTGAGCTCGCACGTTCGCGGCAGAATACCGTGCGTACTCTTTGCTCATTAATCCTTCCGTTAGGCTGGACTTAATGATTCTAGGAAACTCCTCCTTCCATGCTCGTTGATTTGCCGCGAAGACAACTGTTATTGGTGCTTCAATAATCTGTTTTTGGCCGAGCGCTACATGGTGGATGAGACCTCTGATTTCTTGATCGCGAACAAGAACGAAATGCCAAGGCTGGATATTGAAACCACTTGGTGCTCTGTTACTCAGTTCAAGCAATTCGTACACAAGCTGGTCGCGTACCTTTTGGCTGGAGAAGCGACGAACAGCTCGCCGCTGCTGAATGGCTTCCGGGGTTGGGAGATGCGTATGCATTGTTCGAGACCAAGGAATTTACTGTAGGCTATAGTTCCATCACAAATTACCTACGCTCGCAATAGACTCTATTCTTGAGCAAGCTTTTCGCCTGCGGAGCTTAAGCGTGAACAGCAACGCGGGTAGAAGGTTCAGACTCGGGCAGTCCAAGAGAAAGTAAATGCGGTTTAGTTGGAGTTTTCTTTCGCGACTTCGAAAGCTCGAACGGAGTGCCATTAAAAAGAATACGTCCTCCGTTCTCGCCGGGCCCTGGTCCCACCTCGACGAGATAATCAGCAGCTCGAATGATGTCGAGGTTGTGTTCGATTACTACAACCGTGTTGCCCATAGCTACCAGCTTATCGAGAACCGAGCGCAGTTTGTCGACATCAACCATATGGAGTCCAGTTGTGGGTTCGTCGAGAATATATAGAGTATTCTTTGCTTCTCGAAGTCCTAATTCTTTCGCAATCTTGAGTCTCTGCGCCTCACCACCAGATAGTGTATGGGTTGGCTGACCGAGGGTGAGGTAACCGAGCCCAAGCTCCAACACGTAATTAAGGGACCGAACAATTTTTCTATGATTTGTTAGGATGACTCTTGCTTCCGCAAAGGTCTTACCGAGCAGTTCCCCAATTGAGTATCCTTGGTAAAGAATATTAAGCGTCTCGTCATTGTAGCGAAGGCCGTCGCAAATGTCGCAAGGTGTGTGTGCATCAGGTAGGAAGCTCATCGGTACAGTGATGTAACCTTTACCACCACAGGCTTGGCATTTTCCTTTTCCCGTGTTGAATGAAAAATGGCTCGCGGTCCATCCATTTGCCTTAGCATCCGGCACAAGCGCAAAGATTTTTCGAACGTCGTTGAAAATACCGAGATAGGAGGCGGGTGTTGAAGTACTGGTCTTACCAACGGGACTCTGATCGATTTCGATCATGCGCTCTAAGTCGCCAAGATTCTCTATTGAGTCCCAGGTTTTAGGATAAAACTTTGCGCGCTCCTTAGCTCCTTCGAACTCTTCTAATACCGCAGGGACAAGCGTTCCATGCACCAGTGAACTCTTTCCAGCTCCAGACACACCAGCGACTACAGTTAGTTTCCCAAGCGGAATCGAAAAATCAGCAGAACAGAGATTGTTGGTTTTGGCACCTTGGATACGGAGGAAATCAGCTTTAGCCTTGCTCTCATTTTTTCGTAGGACTTTCTTTAGACCCTGTGTTGTTCGTGTTGCGCGTTCACGAAGTGCGTCTGCGGTAAGCGAGGTTTTTGATTCAAGAAGAGATTCAAGACTACCACTATGTACAATAGTTCCGCCTTCAGAGCCACCACGTGGGCCTACATCTACGATATAATCAGCTTGGCGAATAGTATCTTCATCATGTTCGACAACGACTACGGTGTTGCCCGCATCTCGAAGTTGTCGGAGTGTGGCCATTAAGTGTTTCTGATCTTCAGGGTGCAGGCCAATACTTGGCTCATCAAGAACGTAGCAAACACCGGTAAGCGGAGAGCCTAGAGTTCGCGCAAGTCTTAGGCGCTGTGCTTCTCCTCCTGAGATGCTCGAAGAGTCTCTATTGAGGTGCAGGTAATCAAGCCCGACCTGAGAAATTACGCGCAGTCGACTGCTGAGTTCATGCAAAATTGGATCAAGCACGGGTCTAAGTCGCTTGTCGAAGGAGAGAGTCTCTAAGTACTCCAACATCTGCGGAGCGTTCATTGCGGTGACTTCATCAATACGCTTTCCGCCGACGTAGACATGGCGTCCGATATCGGCAATTCGGGCTCCCTCGCAGGTAGGGCAGCAGACCTCTTTTTCACCTTTCGTGGTCACTCTTCCTTTTCCACTGCAGGTGGTGCAAACGCCTCGGGCACTACGAAAAGAAAAGTCTTGAGGGTCTAGTTCTCTGTATCCCTTTCCGCAGGTTGTGCAGACGCGCTCTGCGCTATAGAGCGAGGGCTCCTCAAAGACGTCTTCATAAACCTCAACTTCACCATTACCGAGTAGCAAGCACTGTTCAATTGCGGCTTGGAGAAGAGGGTTATCTATGCTGGGTTTAGAAATAGAACCAACGCTAAGCGAAATCCAATGCAGTTTGTGGCGCTCCAAGCGCAAGTCAGCATGAATCGAGACCAGCGAACCATCAATTTTCGCTTCCGTGATCTCAGC
>QIGM01000095.1 GCA_003230795.1 bacterium | reverse complement strand
GTAGGAGACAAAGACTAAGCGTTCAGAAATACAGCCAAATACGATTAGTATTTGTCGACTCGTACTAGCATGGACTTACAACGTTTAATGGATCGTTCTTGCAGAATTCTCTTACCCACCTGAACGCTTACCCACGGCATTGCTTAGACACCTATCTAAGCAATTACACTACCTTTTTCTGTAAAGACTTAATTTCCCCCATGTACTTTCTGAGCGCTACGAGAGTACGCTAGTGTTTTGAATGAATGTAATGAGTACGGTATTCCCAGAAAGCGTTGCTGATGAAGTTAACACCGCTCTCGAAACTTATAGGTAGCTTTGCTGAGGGCTTGCTAGAAGACGCGGGTCTGCATGCTATTGCGCTTCGCGTCGCCTCCGGTGAGGCGCTCCCCTTTGACGATTTGGAGCAAATTCATCAACTCCCTCTTCCTCTTCTAGGGCTTATGTCCGAGATTCGCCGAAGTTGTACTCCTGGCAAATCGCCCCCGTATCTTCCAACAATTGTCTTGCCACTTGGAAGGACTCAAGAGCAGCTCGGTCTACAGGCTGCTATCGAGGAGTCACTAACGATTCTTCAAGAGTATGCCAATCCAATTGATGATTTCGTCATCACCTTCGATCAATGGGATGTGCACTCTTCGTTTGAAGATTTTTTAAACTCGCTGTCAATTTTATTAAGAAGTATCGACGCGGACAACTTTTCTTACCTTGGTCCCTCCCTCGATACCTTACTCCCGACGACCGCTGTCTCGCTGATAGAGCTCAAAAGAATAGAGCGATACCTTGATAAATTGGCATTGCTTGGATTCACCTTACTCCGTAGCAGTCTTCACTCTCCTCTTATTGAAGTGTCGATTGAAAAAGGTTTCTCGATTCAGCTTGAACAAAAACTGGAGACGACCGAGGGTTCTCCTCTTCGGCTGGATTCACTCGAAGCGATTCAGTCACTACAGTCTTTGCTCCAAACCGTAACTCTTTCGAGCAGAATCGCTACCTGGAAGCCTACGCTTGAAACTGCATTAAGCGACTTCGCCTCGCATGCACCACTGCGTTTCGACATACTTCGCACCGCATCACTCCTTGGGTTACTCCTCCCGCAGGAGACGATGATGGTGCTACCTCCCCGTCTCTTGGGCTCGTCCTTGCTAAGCCTCTCCTTGCGTTTTGGCGCAGATAGCCTTGGTCATCTCTGTGTTAATCACGCTGCGCTCACGCCAGAGAGTATCGCGTCAGTTGAGATGACAAGTAGCACTGATCCAGGGGTTCGCGCTTTTACCCAAGGTGGTGAGTCTACTGCAGAGACTATTCGTCGGGTCGAAGTCAATGAACACTAAAACTTCAATGCGTGTTTGTTTCGGTACCGGACTAGAAACATCGGCGTACCATGGACTTCTCGATTCCGAAGGATTTTCCTGTCTTCGAGGAGATAGCGACTATTGCTTCCGCGCACTACAAGAGGGTGATGTGCAGGCTAGCCTGATAAACGCATCTGCGATTCTCTCCTCTCAACTTTTTGATACGCTCTCCTTCGGCACACTCGTTCAGACTCCGCATAGAGACATTTCTCTTTTGCTACCGAGTACGCTCACAACAGACTCCCCGCTTATCATCCAGAAAAATCTAGACATAGACCTCGAATTGTTTCGAGTCGGATTATCGGAACTTGATACCTCACTCGCATTTTCACGTTACTTTATTGTTTCTCGAGACGAGTTTCAGTGTTTGGATTTACTACCTTCGGCGGCTGTATTACTGGAGTCCGACTTAGCGACGAGCTTTGAACGGGATGACTTCTTTCACCTTAGTATTTCGAAGGAATGGGAGTCGCTCGAATTGCCCTGGTCTCTTCGGTGTTGGGCTGTACCACAAACATGCTCACTGCAAGACTCTGAGCTACTTCAGTTTTCTCTAGAGCGTTCAATCGCAAATGCGAAGCTATTCGCTCGAGAGTGGGCTGACGCCGCTGCGCTCGATAGAGAACAAATTGAAACAAATTTTGATGCCTCCACTCACTTCAAGTTCGACATGCGAGAGTTGCCATTAGGTGAATGGTTTCGTCGAGAAGTCGGAATGGGGAAATCTTCCATCGCCTCAGGCTTTCCATCAAGGCGAAGGCAAAATGCTGAGGATATTCTCGAGCAGGTAAGTCAGGGCAATAGATTATCCACCGCCCAAGCCGTCATCCTTGCCGAGAAAGCTCGCTTTAGCGACCTTGCGCTTGCGGCCTCATTGGTGAGCTCGTACCGAAACGAACAGGATGAGATTCCCTTAGTTCTAACTCGTCGAATCTCCTGCCTTCGCCAGGAAAACTCCAAGGCTAAAAATCGGCGTAGTTTCTCAAGCAATGCACCTCGTGGTTACCGTAGAACAGATCAGGAGCTTCTCGAGCTTGTGAGTGAAGCTCAGCAAGAAGGCGGTGAGTCGGTAGAGCTTGTGGGCCTCTATCATCCGGAGCTCGATCTTCAGTCGTATCTGCAAACTATACAAACTCTTTGCTCAATGAGTGGAGTGAGTTTGCATGCCTTCAGCCCCGAACAGGTTAACTCCTTGGCCGATGCTGAAAAATTGCCACTTCGGACCATTCTTCAGAGACTCTACGATAGTGGCTTACGCGGACTGCGAGGTGAGAACGACGGAGAAAGCGAATACTATAGCTGTATGTCCGACTTTTCATTTTATCAAAACTCGGCTGCGCAACTGCAGGTGCACGAAATCTCAGCCCTCATCGGAATTAGCACAAAGGCGTCCTTGTATTATTCGGTTGATTCTAATTGGACGGACTGGCTGTGTGCTCTCGAGAAGTTTCGTACGCTGCAGGATCGCATTGAGATCTTCCCTTGGTTTTCTCCCTTGCCCGAAGAACGACCAACCGCCTACGCGGGAGGTTCGGTGAGTGACCCAGCTGAAACCTACTTACGAACTATTGCTGTTTCTCGCCTGTATCTTGATAACTTTGAGTATGTCTGTAGTTCAGTGAACGCGGTCGGCTTAAACATGGGACTATTGGCACTTGATTTCGGCGCCAGCGCTCTTGGAGAAGTATTTCTCGCAGCAGAAGGACGTGAAGCTTTAGAGAATGCCTACCAGGCGACAAGACGATGCATACCGCAGCATCTAAACGCCCATGGATACCAGCCCATAGATACTAGCCTGTAGAGCTAGAGCATCACTGAATCAACGACTAAGACTACGAAAAACAAAGTAAGATATATGAGAGAAAAGCCGAAAACATCCCATGCTCGGGATTCTTTCTCTGAAGGATCTTCTTCTCCGGCCTGTTTGAGACGATACGTCTTTGCGATAAACACCACGCTCAGTAGCGCCATAGAAACAAGTGAAAACCACGAAAGTCTGGCATCGGAGACGACCAGCAAGATACTGACTGGTAACAGAAGCACCGCATACACTAGCATTTGCACGTGTGTAACTTTTTCACCGGAAACCACTGGCAGCATTGGCACGTCGGCTCTCCGGTAATCTTCATTCTTATTAAGTGCAAGCGCCCAAAAGTGTGGCGGCGTCCAGAGGAAGACGAGAAGGAAGAGCAACACGGCGGTGAGATCGATACTTCCCGTCACCGCAACCCAACCAACCACAGGCGGCACCGCTCCGGCTGCACCACCAATGACGATGTTTTGTGGTGTGGTTCGTTTAAGCCACATTGTATAGACGAGCACGTAGAATAAGTGCCCAAATAAGGCGACTGTCGCTGCTAGTGGATTAGCACCTACGGCTAAGACGATAAGTCCAATCAGCCCGATAACGAAGGAGAAAACGATCGCAGTTGTCGCGGTCATTCTCCCAGCAGCGAGAGGCCTATCGGCGGTTCTCTGCATAAGCCTGTCAATATCGCGGTCCCAAACGCAGTTTAGTGCACTAGCGGAACCAGAAATTAACGCGCCACCGAGGAGGGTAATCAGCACCAGAGTAAGATCAGGCCTTCCGCTTGCGGCAAGCACCATCGGGCAAACCGTCGAGACGAGCAGCAAGACCATTACCTTCGGCTTGGTCAAGCTGACAACATCGAGCATGCCTTGATAACTCAAGACCGAATGAATCAAAGAGGGACCGCCTAGTTCGGCTTCGACCTCAGTAACTGCTATTTGCTCGGAGCTACTTGTCCGCATGGAAAATTCAATTATTTCGCTGACCCTAGAAAACTGACCTTAGAAATGGTGAGGCACCTCATCACCACGACTTTTGAGGCTAGCACAAAGGCTCTGCCTGGCAAATAATCGGAGTGCAGGCTTAGGCAGAGCGCTCAAGAGCATCGGCGCCGGAAGGAAGAAAATCAGCAACGGACATCTCGCTCTCTTCCTCTCCCATTAGACTGAGCAGCTCGTCTACCTCACGGGCGACTTCCGAATACTGCTCTGCAAGATTACTGGTCGCCTTAGTATCAAAAGCGGTCCGACCCTGGAAGCTGAGGCGGTTCTGAAGCTCGGTACGGTTCACAACCGAGTTTAGCAAATAGATCGGACTTTGATCGGCGCTATCTGAGCCATTCCCATCTGAGCCATTATCTATTGATTCGTGCTGTTCAATCATCGCGATAAAATTATCGGCGTCATCCAAACTATCAACCAGCTCCTCTTCTTCCTCGCCCTCATTAGGAGAACGGACGCTTACAGATTCTCTCAATCTGTCCGTAGATAACTTCTGAATTCTCGAAGCCTGCCGATTAACCATAGTACGGATAATAGTCCACTGCGGGCCTTTGATATGAGCACAGTTTGTCAGCAACTCTTCCATACAATCAATGCTCATCGCACTAGAGTCTACTGGCACGACAACTAGATCAGACGCCGCAATCGCATTCCGCATTAAAACGTTATAATCCGGTGGGGTATCGATGATGATGTAGTCATACGTGGCCTGTAGTTCTTCGATAAGCCGAGGGAAGAGCATTTTGAAAACTCTCGAGGACTTACCCCAGAGGAAATGCCGAAGTTCTGGGCCGCCCGGTAATACTGTTAGTCGAGGCCGAACGGGTAGAACAAAAGGAATGCCTTGATCTACAGCTGAATCGATTAAGCTCTCTTCATTCGAAACAAGGCCACCG
Source organism: bacterium (assembly GCA_003230795.1). Classification (GTDB taxonomy): domain Bacteria; phylum Bdellovibrionota_C; class UBA2361; order SZUA-149; family SZUA-149; genus SZUA-149. Next base: position 2,027 of record QIGM01000095.1, on the reverse strand, counting down.
TCTGCTGAAAGGAACAATCTCGCCAGAGGGCTCTCAATGGGCTTCCCCGTGCCTGGATTCGGACCAGGAGTCCGCGGGAGAAAGAATCTGGACGTATGAGCTGAGGGATCTAGATCTATGAGCAGGGCTTCACAACCGCGTTCAGCGAAGGCTCCCGCAACATTAAGCGAGAGCGTCGTTTTCCCTACTCCGCCCTTAAGCGAAGAGAAACAAATCACACCCATTTCAATTCCCTACCTTCAACCAACTGCAACGTAGCCCTTTCGAACGGGTGATCATAGCAAGTAGCCCAGACAAATAGAGCCAGACAAATAGATCCAAGCGAATAGACCTACGGCACTATGAAATTTTTGAGACATCTATCCTAAAGCACTGCTTAACTCCATCTCGTCGACTCGTCCTAAAGACCGGCCAAAATGGAAAACCGTGAACAAAGCGACGAAAGTAGCTGTGCTTAATAGACTTCTTTGAACACACGAAGCTCTGAGCCCGGGTCCAAAGAAGGAGACATAAGAATCGATCTCTCCGCTGATGTCAAAGGCTAATTGATCCTTTAAGGCAGCTCACAAAAAATATTATTTTTGGCACGGGAAATTTATTTTTTGTGAGGGAAGTAAAGAAAACTTAAACGCCCTTGACAATACTGCCAGGCCCTTTTCCAGCCACCTCTACTTAAGCGAGGGCACAAGATAATTGACCTCGGCGACCCGAAGTTCGCGACGAACCCTACGGAGGATTTCGAGCAGTACTTCCTCGCTTCGCTGAGAGTTCGGGGGCTTGCTCCCTTTCAGTTTTGATAAGACCGTTGAGGTTTTCCCAGCAAAATATTCAGAGAGGGGGTCTCGCACTGGCACAGCAGCCTTCCGCAGCGAAAGACGAGCAAAAAGCGAGCGGCTGCGCTGGAGCAAGTACGCTGCATTCTTCTCGTTCGACGCAGAATATATCCTACTACAAATTGCCAAGTCAGCGCCGTAATCGAGCTCAGTCAGTAAATCACGAATTAATTCGAGAGGGTGCATGGCCCCCGCCTGAGTGAACACGAAGTACTCCGTCTGACAGCTCTGCAGAGCTTCCGCAAAAGAATGTAGCGGGCTTTGCGACTTATTCGGTGCAGAGAATGTGAAATTCGAACCTTTATCCGCCGCTTGACGCGAGATGGTTGCCGCAACCTTCGGTGAGAGTTCTCTTCCGAGTACTTGCAAATTAACTCCTGGAAGCTCGGAGAAAAATGGACGCAATAGGTCTAAGGTGGGTCCGGTATCGTTCGCAACAGCAATGATAACGCTCAGGTCATTTGCGGGGTTAATTCCCTTTAATTTCTGAAATACTTGTGTCTTCACTACGCTCCTTTACTTGTACCCCAGCGAATTCCCGTATGAAGTGCTATAGCTTACCTTTGGAATTAACGCCGCTGAATTAATAAATAAAGCAAAGAGTTAAACTGTGAATATTCGGTGGGGGAGCATTCGGTGGGGAATTCTTGGTTACGGCGCTCACGCACGCTCCTCGGTCATACCAGCCTTTTCTGAGGTGCCTTCGGCCTCCCTCTGCGCACTCGGCACCTCTAGCCCAGAGAAAATCCCCGACTCCTTACGACAAGATGTTCAGCAGCTTGTGGACTATCAAGCACTAATCTCAAGCCCTGATGTTGACGCTGTCTACATCGCTCTTCCAAATCATCTCCATCATCAATGGTGCATGCGAAGCCTGGAGGCTGGCAAGCATGTGCTCTGCGAAAAACCGCTCGCTTGTTCGTATGAGGAAGTCAGAGAGATTCTTGATACTGCCACTAAGACAGAGTTGCTGCTCGCGGAAGGTTTTATGTATCGCTTTCATCCTCAGCACAAACGAGTGAGAGAGTTAATAGAGGCCGGAGAAATCGGTTCGCCAAATCTGTTTGAAGCACAGCTACACTACGATTTGTCGGATACGAACAACATTCGATTGCGAGAGGAGACCGGAGGAGGTTCACTGCTAGATGTCGGCTGCTATTTAGTTGATAGCTGCCAATTCATTTTTTCAAAAAC
>QIGM01000091.1 GCA_003230795.1 bacterium | reverse complement strand
TACTATTCAGAGCTACGCTCAAGACGGCACAGCAATCGCCAGTCGTTCCGTCGGAGTCCCAGGCTTTGGTCGCATGGACGTCGATGGTGGTCACGGCATGGCCGGTAGCTCAGTGGTTGGACTACACAAGATTCAGCCAGAAGACAGAAGAGCACCATATATCGCTCAACTAATTCGCTACGGCGGCAACACTGACGCTTCCGCCACGCCGAGTGAGTACTCCTTTGCCTTTCCGCTAGTAGCAAGGGCAGGAACCGGTCGAACCCTTATTGCTCCGATATCCGCACAATTCGATGAATCAAACTGGGTCGAACTAACCAATACCTCAGATAACGAAGTTATCGCTGACATCACCTTCGTCGACGAGGACGGAAACACAATTGGCAGCTCAAGAACTACACTTCCAGCTAACGCTCAGGCACATTTCCATGCCTCAAGGCTTCTAGCCTCTGGTCAAACTGGAAGCGTGATAATACGCCCATCGCAAGCGAACTCACTTATTGCTCAGAGCATGTACTATTTCCGCGACGCGAATACCGGAAGTGTCGTCTCAATGTATGGCGCTCAAGCAAACGAAGCGATTGGAAGAGCAATCTTTGGCTCCTACAACCTCTTCCTCTCAATGCAGAACTGGCTCACCGTTGGAAACAACTCAAGCAGTGATGCACAAGTGCAAGTCATAGTTAACTCCACTGATGGCGCGGCTGAAGAAACTATCAGCCTTAAAGCCTACGGCTCGACGATGATTCCTATTCACGATGCTTCTATGTTCAACACCTCAGCCGATAGCTACGGCACGGTGGAGCTTCGCACGACCGAAGGTGCAAATGTCTGGGGGCAGATTCTGCGGCTTAAGCCTAACGGCTCTTCGTATGATTTCTCTGCGCCAACACTAATGCGGTAGCCAAAAAAACGTGGTTCGAGAAACCCTGCTCGTTGAAAAACAATCCTTTAAGGCTGTCCCAGACCGGCTGCTTTAAGTGTTTTTTCGTCTAAAACTCCTCCGGAGCAGCAGTCGGCGAGCTTTCCGTCGATGACGATGCTTGGCACACGATTCACGCCGTATTGTTTCGCTCGGTTGGCAACATCGGGTTGATGCATATCGAGTATTTCAACGTCGCACGAGGGACACGCCAGGCGATTGACCAATGCTATGGTTTCATCGCAAGCAGGGCAGCCAGCGGTGAAGACTTCGATTTTTCTTTTTGCGGTCATGGTGATTACCTCTTTAAGTTTTTTGATTCGAGTTCACACATTCAGTCTACGGCCCGTAGTTAAGTCCGGAGTCAAGTCCTTTTTACAGCGGCCCCCTCGCATTTATCTCGCCGACGGATTGGCAAGCGCTGCATCCTTCAGTTTTCTGTCGAGGCGCAAACCATTTCGTTTTTATTGCAGGCCAAGCGTTCGAGATCGATGCAGAAATCAATAGAGCGATTCCGACAAACATCACGGGATTCGACTCCAAACCGAATCGACCGACGAGTAGAAGGGTGGAACCCAACGTGCCGACTACCAGGGGGCCAAAGCGGTGACGCTTGCGAGCGTCCCAGGCAAGCATCAGCAGGTACACGACAAGGAACGTTGCAGTGAGCGGAAGCAAATACCGATTACTGGGAAGAAAGCCAATTCCAAACGAAGATAGAATCGCGGCGTAGCCAGGCCAGCAAGCAGGACAACTGATACCGGGAATTAGAGCGGCCCCAACTACCGGCAACACGGCAAGTGTTTGTTTCCAACCACCACCGCTTGCGGTCTTACTGACGACAAAGCTTTTTTCTTGAAGACCCTCAGATAGTGATGCCGCAATCAGCACAACGGACGGCACACCAGTAAGTTTGCCATCCTCACTCTGATATATGCGGCACGTTGCTCCGTTGTCACCGGGTTGCTCACCAGCGACGTCGGTCCCATTAACAAGAACTGTTGGCGAGCCGTATCCACGAAGGCGTGACGATGCATCTTCCAACGAACGGTCTATTTCACGCCAGGATGGCTTCTTGCCTGAAACTGCGAATGCCTTGATTAGATTACTGCGGCAGTCTTTAACATTTGGACAATCGCCGTCGTAGAGCAAAATCACGTCTGGCATTTCAAAGGCCCTTTTCTAAATGTTTGAGAATCGGGCATTCGTCGATGGGACTATTTTCGCGGCATGAGTTCATCAGCTTGCTCAAGGCTCGCTCAATTTTCTTCAGGTCGGAAACTTTCTGCTTCACGCCCACAATTTTTTCTGCCGCACGTTCTTTCACCACTGCGCAGGTCGTGTCTGGGTCAACTTTTAGCTCAAGCAGTCCTTTGATTTCTCGCAGCGTGAATCCGAGTTCTTTGGCACGCTGGATAAAGCGAATTCGCTGCACGGCATCGGGCGGATACTCGCGGTAACCGGATGCTCGCCGTGGTGGCTCGACCAAAAGACCCTTGCGTTCATAGAAACGCAATGTTTCGACGTTGACGCCAGCCTGTTTGGCAAGTTCTCCTGACTTGAGACTGCTCATCGTGTTTGTGCTCCCTTCATGCGTTTAGTCTAGAACCCGTACTTTAGTACGGAGTCAAGCGACATTCATAAAGGATTCCTGGAAAAGTAGAAAATCGCGCTCAAACCTCAGCATAGAATCCCGTTCTCGCCTTGACGCTATTGGGCTAGTGCAATATTTTGGTGGATTTTTTGGCTGCAACGCGATTCCTTTCAACCGTACAGTCAAGATGGGTAAACAGACTCATTTCTAGATTACTTCCTGCTAGGTTACTTCCTGGCACAAGCCTCAACTCCTTACGCGATTGGCGAGTAGAGTTGAGGCTTGGGTCACTTGAGACGACATAAAGACTGCTCAAGATTGACCCTCCTGCACAGAAACCTGAAGCAAATCACAAACACCAGTGAATAGCTGATCGAATCCAACATTAGTCGGAAACGTTTTGTCGGCACCGGCCTTTTGAACTTCTGTCAGTTTATTCGCTTCATCGATAATCACCAGATGCACGCTAACGAGACGATCGTCTTGACCACGGATACGACGATTTTGAATTCTCGCAGCGACGTAAGCTCCGCTTACGTCAAGACAAGAGGCGTCGATGATCGCAACATCCGGCTTGATATTGGAGACCATCCAACCTATCTGAAATGCGCTCTCAGCAAGCACCGGACCTTCGAAAATAGCTTCGTTTTCCGCGAGTTTTTGGATAAACGCCGAACGACGATGATCGTTCGAATCAAGCACGAGAATCGTTCTCTTGCGCAACTCAAGGATGTCCATGGGAATTCCGTTGTCCAACATGAAGCGATATAGTGCTTCACGCGGAATTCTTCGGAACTTGCTTCCCGGAACCCGAAATCCCTTCAGGATCCCCTCGTCGAAACAGCGAATAATCGTCTGTTGCGAAACTTGACAAACCTCTGCAGTCTGGCCGGTCGTGAACACACTGAGTGTGGAAAGATCGACCGGTTTCTTATTTTTCCTTTCCTTCTTAACCATAATGCTAACCTCATAATTGGCGTTTCGTGACAGATTCCGTTCGAAAAGCTCCTCTGCTGAGCGCGTACTGCGATCAACAGAGGAGCCAAAAAATCTATTAGAAAAACATTGTAGGAAATCGCATTGCGCCTCTGCGAGCGACTGATTTATGGATTCAGACGATCGGGGAGACGCAAGGTGCGCCGCACACTACCCGATGCAATTCGGCAGAGAAGCCGGGAGGGATTAAAATAGCTGAAAAGATACTATTTCATTGATTCACCAATTGCAAAACTCGGCCCTCCCTAAGACGGTTCCAGGTTTCTTCCTTAAAAAGCAGTCGCTCACTCGCGTTTGTAAGCATCGTTCATGTTTTTCGGAGGAAGTGCTTACTTTTCGGAAAGCTCGGAAAGCCGCATTGCAGCCTGATAGGCGTACGCCTACCTAGACTTTCGATAAGAGCCACTCATTGGTTGTTTTCTGATGTTAAAACTTCCAAAAACCGAACTGAGAGCATCGTTCAGGTTTCAGAGAAGCATGCCTGACGAGGGCGGTAGTGAAGTGGTGGGCGAATACAAAAAGCTGGGAATTCAGTGAAGAACTTACCTAGGCGGAATTTAAATGACGCTTCTGCATAGTGCGATCGCTTCGCACTTTCGTCCTTACGAAACTGTCTCAAGGCTCGAAGACTCTTCGTATAGCAGCGCGGTCGCTTGCTTCTTGAGACTTGTTCGGGAAAGGTATTGAACCTCTTCTGTTTAAGAACAGCTCGCCTGCCCATAAATCCAAGACCGAGTCGGCGACGTTCGTTTTGAATTTCGCGTGTTCGCTTCTCAACGAGCTTGTTTAATTGAGTTACGCGCTCCGCTTGGGGCAAGGATGAGAAGATAGGAAGAGGCTTGAGTATTAGAGTATAGACCTTTTCGAAATCTCGACGATGCACGACCTCTCCTCTTACTGCAGCAGATCTCTTTGCTGCGTGGTAATTCGAGTATTCCGTGAATACGTATCGCTTAGGCTTAGCACCCATAGTCTGCTCATAGCAGCTCGCTCCGGGCCAAAGACGAGGGTGAGACACGAGCCCGTGCTTTACGGCGTTGGTCGCAATGTAGATCAACGCTTGTACCGAATCCATCTCCTCAATAGTAACTTGATCATCGTATCGCCTTCCCCACAGAGACCCTTCACGCCCGAGCAAACGATTTACTCTATTGGCTATTTCGCGATTGATGTCAGCGGCAAAAGCAGGAATTACTCCCTCTCGTCCTTGAACAAGCAAATGGTAGTGATTGCTCAGAAAACAGTATGCATACAAGTCAACCTGATGGAGAATCGTATATCTCGCTAGCACTCCTCCTAATAACTCGTTCATTTGGATCCCCGGGACCAACAAAAGCTCGGCTCGGGCCACTCGACAGGTAATTAGGTGGATTTTGGACGGATCGGTGTCACGTAAAGGTCTGGTCATGGAGAAGTAATCGCCAATTGCGCGGACAATGTTTCGTCGACTTGCGAAAAAGAACCTGGAACCGTTTCTTGGGGGAACTGGGGGAACCGTTTCTTGGGGAAGTCTTTTACCCTAGTAATCGCAGCGCCAGAGCCGGTGCCTGATTAGCTTGAGCAAGTATCGCGGCACCTGCTTGCTGTAGTATTTGATTTCGCACCAGTTTTGCAGCTTCCACGGCAATATCAGCATCAATAATTTGGCTTGCTGCTGAAGCATAATTCTCCGCGGCAGTACGGGTAGTAGCTATGGCTGTACTAAGTCGCGCTTCAAATGCCCCTATCTGACCTCTCTGACCGGCTATTTGATCGAGTTTTCGTTTGAATACGGGCAGCACTTGCCGTGCATCGGCTTGAGTCTTTAGGGAAAAATCAAGTAGTGGGGCAACGCCGTCTGTACTGCTTCCTAGCAGCACACTAACTGTATCGTCGGCAGCATCAGCCGAAAGCAGATCTAAGACTCCATCTCCGTTAAAGTCACCGGCGCTAACTGAGCGTGGTCCATTCCCAACGGCAAATGAAGTAGCAGCAGAAAAACTTCCTGTGCCGTCTCCTAAGATTACACTAATCGTATCGTCAGCACGATTAGCCGCAAGTATGTCTAAGACTCCATCTCCGTTAAAGTCACCAGTGTCAACTGAAAAGGGTCCATTCCCAACGGTCAATGAAGTAGCAGTTGAGAAGTTTCCTGTCCCGTCTCCTAGTAGCACACTTGCCGTATCGTTGAGATAGTCAGCCGTAAGCAAGTCTAAGACCCCATCTCCGTTAAAGTCACCAGTCTTAACTGAGGTGGGCCCATTCCCAACGGCAAATGAAGTCGCAGTTGAGAAGTTTCCTGTCCCGTCTCCTAGCAGCACACTAACTGTGTCGTTATTATAGTCCGCTGTGACCAGGTCTAAGAGCCCATCTCCGTTCAAATCACCAATGCTAACTGAGCGTGGCTGATCCCCAACAGTAAATGAAGTAGCAGCAGAGAAATTCCCTGTTCCGTCTCCTAGCACCACACTAACTGTATCGTCGTTATAATCCGCAGTGATTAGGTCTAAGATTCCATCTCCGTTGAGGTCTCCAATGCTAACTGAACGTGGACTGCTTCCAACTGCAAATGAAGTAGCTGTAGAAAAGCTTCCTGTCCCGTCCCCTAGCAGCACACTAACCGAAGCGTCTTGACGATTCGCTGAAATCAGGTCCAAAATCCCATCTCCGTTCAAATCACCGATGCTAACTGAGCGTGGCTCGTTCCCAACGGCAAATGAAGTAGCGGCAGAGAAGCTTCCCGTTCCGTCTCCTAGTAGCACGCTTAGGGTATCGTCACTACGATCTGCTGCGATCAGGTCTAAGATTCCATCTCCGTTGAGGTCTCCAGTTATAACCGAGCGTGGACTGTTTCCAACGGCAAATGAAGTAGCATTCTCAAAACTCCCATCCCCAATCGCTCCACCGAGTGTAGAAACTATCCCTCCACTCTCCCCAAACCCTGCTTGCAGCCTTAGCTGCCCAAACTCTCCTTCAAAGAGCTTCTGTCCATTAAACTCTGTAGTCTTTGATATCCGAAAGTATTCAGCCTTGAGCGCCTGTGCTTCTTCATCCAAGGCTCCTCGCTGAGTGTTACTCAATGCGCCGTTTGCCGCCTGTTCAGCAAGCTCCGTTAAACGAATAGTGATATTACTAAGTTCGTTCAGTGCTCCATCCGCAATTGACAGAAGAGAGGCCCCATCATTGAGATTTCTTACTCCCTGAGTAAATACACGACGATCAACCTCAAGCGAATTTGCAATAGCAAGCCCTGCAGCATCATCGGAAGCTTTGTTAATGCGTAGCCCAGAAGACAGACGTGTAAAGGAGTCCTGCAAGGCAGCAGTAGACGCGCCAAACCTTCGCTGTGCGTTTAGTGATGCTATATTCGAATTTATCGTGATACTGCCCACGATACTTACTACTCCTTAGTACTTCCCTGGCGAAACATCCGTTTCACTCTAAATGTAGACGCAAAGAGCCGAAAAGGGCTCTAATATCTCCACGTCTTCCACGTCTTCTTAGTCGGCAATATGTTAAGAGTTCTAAAGTAGAATGAATATTCTATGAAAAAGGGGTAGATTGTCGCAACAATGGTACATCCCCCTGCTGGTTCTAAA